>CAZHSR010000057.1:0-1719 GCA_964535155.1 uncultured Candidatus Saccharibacteria bacterium | reverse complement strand
GATGGGCGGGAAACTCATCCGTTGATAAAGGCGTCAATAATAAAAGGCAAATTAATGTCTATGCTTCCCTTTGCAACAAATAACGAGACAATGAGTAATTTATTGGCATACAAGGTTTTGAAATCGGCAGATTACACTATTAAAGATTTTTGTCATCTGGAAATGGCTTACACAGAGGATTTACTGGAATACGAAATTGCACTGGATTCCATTGAGCAGGAAAAAGACTTAACAAGTTGGGTAAATTTTTACACTGGAGCAATGGCTTTGGAGGCAGCAAAAAAACGAGAAGAGATTTTGCTTTTATCTAAAGACACAAAGATTTCACAGGCTAGTGGAGATGCAAATCTCACAGAAAGGCAGGAAATAATTGTGGAATATTTGCAGGACTACGGTAAAATTCAAAATAAAGACTTTGGAATAATTTTGCCAGATGTTTCAGAGGATTCGGTTTTAAGGGATTTAAAAACTTTAATGGATGAGGAAATTGTTGTTAAGAAGGGGAAAACTAAGTCATCTAGATATGAGTTAAAGTAAGAAAAAAACTTCTAGTTGCACTCCCCCTCGTAAAAAAGTACTATTAAAATAAGATGCATACACAAAAACCATACAACTTGGAACCTCACATAGAAGCAACAATTTCATATTTGCCCTTTGTAGGAATTTTTGTTTTACTGGCGGAAAAAGAGAACAGAGAAACCAGATTTCATGCCTTCCAGTCAATCTTTTTTTGGATAGCGGTAATTGCAGGGGCAAGTATAATTCAATCCTTAAGATTTTTAATAATTGGAATATTTTTAGCGCCAATTTTTAACATTGGAATTACGCTTTTATGGCTTTATTTAATGTGGAAAGCTTTTAATAAGGAGCGTTTTGAACTTCCAGTGATTGGAAAGTTAGCTAAAGAGCAAGCAGAAAAGTCTGAAGGCGAACCTAAAGATAAAAACAATTTTGAAAACTAAAAGGGAGCTTTTGTGAAAGGAATTGGGGACATTATTAAGAAAAAAGAGCTTAAAGGAGATACGAGAAATAAGTATGAGTATCAAGCTTATGGGAACAAGTTGGCGGAGGATTTGGGGGACCAAAGGCATAGAGCTCTGTATATTAAATTGGCTAAGGAAGAGGATAGGGGCTTGGTGGATCAGGCGCGGGAGTTTGTAATGAGGTCTGAAAATGCTACTACTAAGGGAAGGCTTTTTATGTGGAAGCTTTCGGAGTTGAAGAAGGCAAGAAAGGAAAAGGAAGAAACAGAGACGGGAGAAGAAGCGACAGAAAAGGAAATTTAAAACATGAAACTATTAAAAAAGATTTTTGAAATATACAAAGTACAACTTCTCATTTCTCTGACGCTATTTATAATGCTTTTAGCCCTAATGGGAATTAGAGACCCGGCAAATATTGTGATGGTTCTTTTGGGGAGCTTGGTAGGAACTTTTGTTTTGGACCTAGATTACATTATTTATGCCTTTCTTACGGATCCAACTCAAGACTTCTCGCTTACATTAAAGGGTTTTCTGAAACACAAAGATTATATAAACGCCCTTTCTTATGTTTTTTACCATAAGGACGAAGTAAAAGAAAAGACTTTGCATAGCGTTTTATTCCAAGTAATACTTTTAGCACTTACTTTTTTCATGGTCTTTTCTCCCTTAAATTTATTTACAAAAGTGATGATTATTTCTGCATTTGCAAATTCACTTTATAGAATTGGTGAAAGTT
>CAZHSR010000056.1:0-2929 GCA_964535155.1 uncultured Candidatus Saccharibacteria bacterium | reverse complement strand
TTAAAACAAACCGCGTAGCAGAAGAGCTTGGAAAGGGTCCAAAAACTAAAGAATCTTTTTTTAAATCCCCTTTTCTGGAAACTTTTAATCTGGGGAGCAAGACTTTTTTGCCTTTAATTTCAAGTTTTTCCTGCAAAATTTCAATGTATAAAAACGACTTATCATCCTTTAAAACGATGTTGTAAAAAGGCTTGTGCTTGCCAATTAGATGCGCTTCCAAAATTAAGGCTTCTACTTCAGACTTTACTTCAATCACCTCCACCGAATGGATTTGTGCCACAAGTTGCCCCGTTTTTGATAAGGGATCAATGCTGGATAAAAAATAAGAGCCAACGCGATGTCTCAGGTTTTTGGCTTTTCCTATATAGATTATTTTCCCTTGTGAGTTTTTAAATTTGTAAATACCTGGCACATGCGGAAGGTTTTGGATTTTGGTTTTTAGGTGGGGGTTGGGTGTGTTCATACTAATATTTAGGGTTATTTTAGCAGATGGATGATTGTTGGGTTTTGGTGGATGTTTGATGAAATACTGGTAGAAAAGAAGAAGGGTTCACGATTCAAGCACTACGGTTGTAGTACAAGTTCCGCGAACCCTTTGGGGAGTTCGGAGAGTTCAGAACGAAAGTCGCCGGTTTTCCCGACGCTTCTGTGTCTGTGCGAGTTTGCGCGCCTCTTCCGCCTCTTTTGCACGAGCCAGATCCCAAAGGCGATACAGTTTGCGAAGACCTTCACGCAAGGCTACAACACGATGTTTGGTCAGGAGCGTCTCGTCGAAACCCTTATTGACAAACTCCTCAATTGAGGTAGTATCCACCCCAGGAAACTGACGGTGAAAACGATTCAATTCATGGGGAAGTTCCTCCTCAAAAACTGGCAACACTGCGGGGTTGAAGCGATCCATAACTGACCATCTCTTAACCTCTGTATCAGCCCCATACCAAAGGTCCAGGATTATGTCCATCTCCTCGATGAAATCAAGGGACTTGGCGACGGTGTTATAACCGCGACTCTGAATGGACAAAACCTGACGATCTAACCCATCAAATACTTTTTCAACAACAGTTTTCTGCTCCATGATATCCTCCAAATTTAGATTAAGTTTTTTGAATGTAAACAACAATATTATAGGATAAAATCCCCCTTCCGTCAAGTACTATGGGGTGAGAGGAAAAACATCCCCCCGCGATAACGCAAATACAACAACAAAACCACCCTCAATCACGCCAACCACACATCCAAATACGCTATAATTACAAAGATGCAAAAAACACTAAAAATACTTATTACTCTGTTACTTGTCACCACACTAACAGGCATTAAAACCGCAACAGCACAAGAACAATTTGAAACCTCATATAAAACCACCTACGACATCAGAGATTCGGGAGAAACCCTTGTAACACAGGAAATAAAAGTAACCAACAAAGACGACGAAGTCTTGGTCACAGTTTATTCCTTTAGTCTAAGCCAAATGAATATATATGATGTTTCTGGCTTTGATACCGCAGGAGAATTAGAAATTGATGTAAAACGAGACGCGGAAAATAATCGGACTACAATTTCTTCCCCATTAAAAGAAAAAGTCATTGGAAAAGGAAGATCCAGCAATATTACTATTTCTTATAAAACCAAAGATTTGGCCAATAAAGTGGGTGAAATTTGGAATGTAAACTTGCCAAAACCTGCAAATCTGGACGAAATGGCATCTTATGAAATTGTTATTAAAGTGCCAAATTCTTTTGGACCGCAAATTTATATAGCACCAAATCCTTTGGCTACAAGTAAAGAAGGGAATCAAACAATTTACACTTATTCTAAAGAAAACATAGCAGATAAGGCTATAACAGCAACTTTTGGTGTAAATCAGGTTTTAAATTTTGAGCTTAAATATGACCTTTTAAACGAGTCCTTTTTGCCAAGGAGACAGTCAATTGCCTTACCTCCAGATATTCCAAAACATCAACAAATTTATTTTGCTTCTATTGAGCCAAAACCTGCGTTTTTAAAACGAGATATTGATGGAAATATAATGGCTACTTTTTGGGTAAAACCAAATCGGTCAATTCAGGTTGTTGTAAGAGGATCTGCCAAAATTTTTGGGTCTCAGATTTCTCCAGATTTAGGAGGAAAAATGCATGAAATTCCAGAAAGTATTAAAAACCGTTACACAAAAGCAGATACATATTGGGAAGTGGATAATTCACAAATAAAAGAGCTGGCTTTAAAGCTTTTTGATGCTAAAAAAACGGTTTCAGAAAATGCCAATGAAGCGTATAAATATGTAGTTGAAAATTTGGAATATGACATGGAAATTGTGCAGGAGTCATCCATTCAAAGGAATGGCGCTTTAAAGGCTTTAACACAGGCAGGACCTTGGGCATGTATGGAATTTACAGACCTGTTTATAGCAATAACTCGTGCCATGGGGATTCCAGCAAGGGAGCTTAATGGATTTGCTTTTTCTGAAGGGGAAAACCTGGCTCCAATTCCAGTGGATTTTAATAGCGGGGACATGCTTCATGCTTGGGCAGAATTTTATGATCCAAATTTTGGATGGGTACAAGTGGATCCAACTTGGGGAAATACTTCGGGAATAGATTATTTTACAAAGCTTGACACAAATCATTTGGCATTTGTTGTAAAAGGAGTGGATTCAGAAGAACCTTATCCGGCAGGGGCTTATAGGCTTGATACAGAGCAAAAGCAAATAAGTGTGGATTTTGCAGAAAAGCAAGTGGATTTTGTACCAAAGTTGGAGTTTAAAAAAGCTATTCCTTGGAATTTGATTAAATTGGCACAGGGTAAAAAGCGATATGTGGTAGAGCATAAGGAGGGGGTTGTGATGTATGGGTTGGCAGGGAGCAATAGGGTTCTGTACCCTTTTGGTAGGGCAAGTGTGTATTTGGATGGTGGGGCAACGGGGTTGGGT
>CAZHSR010000055.1:0-3092 GCA_964535155.1 uncultured Candidatus Saccharibacteria bacterium | reverse complement strand
TGCAAACACACTTCGCTCCCCCTCCTATGTATCCCTTGAATATGTCCTTTCTTTACACGGAGTCCTAACCGAAGCCATTTTTGCCATTACATCGGTTACCACCAAGACAAAAAGAAGCTATGAAAACAAGTTAGGCAAATTCACATATCGCACAGTAAAGCCAGAACTTTTTACAGGCTACACTTCCACCTATTATGGCGAACTAGAATTCCTTATGGCAACAAAATCAAAAGCCTTATTTGACTACTTATATTTAAAATCTGACTCTTTGGGAAGCAATTTTGAAGGCAAAAACATGGTAGAAGAGTTAAGACTAAATCTGGAATCCTTTTCCAAAAAGGATTTTGAGGAATTAAGAAAATATGGTGGCATCTCATCCAATTCCACTGTTATAAAATTAATAGAAAGTGTTATAAAAAATGCATCCAATTGAGTTGAAGCTTAAGAATATTACAGCTGGGCTAAAAAAGGAAGGTTCGCCAGAGATTTTTATTAGAAATTCTCTTAAGGAATATTTGCAAGATGTGACGCTGTCAATTATTTACAATGATTCCAATCTTAAAGATTTGATTTTTTATGGAGGTAGTTGTTTGCGAAAAATTTATGGCTTAAACAGGCTTTCTGAAGATTTGGATTTTGAATCTGTTGAAAAAATAGATGTTGAGTTTGTGGCTAAGAAGATTTACGCCTGGTTTAAAAAGGATAAATTTGTTGGCGTAGAAGTAAAAACTCAGGTTGGCGAAAATATTAACAGGGTAGTAATAAAATTTAAGGTTTTGCATGATTTGGGCTTGTCCCCAAGGGAAGATGAGAAGTTGCATATAAAAGTGGAAATAAATGACAGTCCTACTGGGGTATATCCTACTGTTTTAAGCCCTTATCATAATGGGAAATATTCTATGTTAGTAAAGCATTATGATTTGGAAACTTTAATGGCAGGAAAGATTGTGGCTTGTATTAATAGGTCTTATGTGAAGAGGGTTGCAGGAGGTGGGGGTGGGGGCGCTGCTGGGAGTGCTGGTGACCCCGAAAGGATTTCCTTTAAAGGAAGAGATTTTTATGACCTCATTTGGTATATGCAGAAGGGAGTTAAGCCCAATGTTTCCAAATTTAAGGATTGTGGGTTGGCTGAAAAGGAAGCTTTCAATTTGCTAGATGAAAAAGTGGGGAAAATTTTTCCAAGGGATTTACTAGTGGATTTGGAGTCGTTGTTTCCTGAGAAAAATTACATTAAGGACTGGTGTGAAAACTTTGGAGACTTTTATTCGAGATATAGGCGGGTTTAAGACTTCATCTTCAGGAGGTTATAAAAACAAAAAAGCTCCTAGTTTCCCAAGAGCTTTTTTTTAACCACCCGTTCTCCTGCGAGAATCGGAGGAACTGAATATGTATATTTTACCAAACTTTTGCAAAATTAGATGTCATGTTATGACTAATTAGCCCCGAGGATTATTCTTTGTTTTTACACTACATATAGCTTTCAGAATTAACCACCCGCACCTCCGCCTCTGGGTACCTGCTCTTAAAAGAAGAAGTTATATCTCCATTGTGTAGTTTAATTTCACATCCAACAAGGCTTTGACTATTACTTAAAACCAAATCCACTTCAGCGCCAGATTTAAGCCGCCAGTAATTCACTTTTAAATTTAAATCCAAATAAGAAATTTCCTTTTTTACTTCCGAAATAATGAAATTCTCAAACATGGCCCCAGAATCAGAGCGAATGCCAATTTCATCAAAATTGTCAATTAGGGCGTTTCTTAATCCTAAATCCCAAAAATATATTTTTGGCATCTTGCCAATTTCATCGCGCGACTTTTTGCTATAAGGATAAATTCTATAAAGAATAAAACTTTGTTCAAATATTTCAATATATCTTTCAACAGTTCTGCGGTCTATCCCCAATTTTGTGGAAATTTCCTGATAGTTTATTAAATTCCCAATTTGATATGCCAAAAGCTTTAAAAGCTCCTTTGCCTTTGCCCTATTTTCTATTAAATCAAGTGCCACAATATCTTTAAAGACAGCACTATCGGCAAGTTCTAACAAGTATTTTCGCTTGTCTTCAATTTCTAACAAGTCTGGGTACAAGCCAAATAACAAAACATTTTCAACTATTTCTTCTTGCGAATAAGTTTTTGGCGTATTTGGCTGACCGTACAAAATACTACTTACAACTGGAAGAGTTATTTCCGGCACAATTCCCTTTTGAAAAAGGTATTCCGAAATAGTTAATGGATATAAATTATATTCAATCTTTCTTCCCGCCATGCTTTCGGAAGATTTGTTCTTAATATGTAAAGATGAAGAACCAGTTACTATAAGCTGGACATCTTCTATTTGGTCATAAATTATTTTTACTGCCCGCCCTGGATTACTTAATAAATGTAACTCGTCAATTATGATTTGCTTGGATCCCGACAAAATTGTCTTATAAGTATCAATGTTATAGGACTCCAACACATTAAATATGTACTCATTATCTAATAGAAGATATTGAGCTTCTGGGAAGGTTCTTTTTAACAGTGTCGTTTTACCCACTTGTCTTGCTCCAAGAAGTACAAGGGCTTGTTTATATTTGGAAAAGTGTTGTTCTAGGTTGTTATCTAGGTATCTTTGTATTTGCATGGGTAAAATATACTAAATTTGGGGCTGAATGTCAATTTGGAGTACTCTAAACTTACATTGGGATGTAAGTTTGGTCATAATTTGTTAAGGATAATCCTTTGCCGAACCCGCACTTTAAACCTTACTAACAGTGTAAAGCCCCATTTCTCCTAAGGATTATCCTTGGAAAAACATGCAAAAAATAGCACTTTTGGTTGTTATGCGGGTATGGGAGAAAATCCTACGCAAGGATTATCCTTAGAATTAATGAAAGTCAAGGGTGCCTATAGTGCGAGGGATTATCCCTAGAATTAACAGACTTATTTTAATAACTGGCGACACACCGGAACCCAAAAGAAAGGTACGTATGCGAGGGTGCATCAGGCGTATACAGAGTGAACACGCCGGCATGGGTAGTAGTATACCAAACACCGCCCCGCAGAAAACCATATGTAGTACCTCCTGTTCTTGCTCCCATGTAGTAT
>CAZHSR010000054.1:2113-3205 GCA_964535155.1 uncultured Candidatus Saccharibacteria bacterium | reverse complement strand
GTTACCCAAACACCCTCTGGACCTGCTTTGATGTTGAAGGGGCCACATTTAGATGTTCCGCACCTCACATCTTCTCCGTCATATATCGCACTTATTTTGTTTCCCTTCCGGAAAAACGCAGCGTTGGAGATATACCTCCATCCTCCTGAAGTTGTTATCACCACAGCGAAATATTGATCATATTTCACATAGAGAACATCTCCGACTTTTATTGAGATATTCTCGACATTCTCGTTTTTGAGTATGTGATGTATAACCACTTCAAAGCTCCCATCGACATACTTATCCAATGGGCATATACCAAAAATTACCTTTTTTCCAGGAATCAATCTTTGAGTTGCTCCAATATCCCCATAGGGACCCCTCAAAGTGGCGTAGAAGTCTCCATCAACTGGGTTTTCAGACCACTCAAAGGAGAGTTCGCAGAGATCCTTGGAGATATTTGCTGTTTCTTCAACCTTCTCCTTTATTTCCACTCCCAAACGTTCTGGGATCTTTGGGGTTAGGAGTTTTACTCCAAAAAAAAGTGCAAGCGCTAGGAAAAATATAGAGAAAACCTGAACCAAACTCAATTTCTTCATCATTCACTCCTTTGATATGTGAAAGAACAATTATTGTGATAATAACAAAAATTATAAATTAGTCAACCTATAGGGAGCGGAAATTCTTTAATGTTAGGTTATTTCTAAACTATTTTTTCACCTCTCGTATTGTATAAGTCTTTCTCCCAGTCGCCTCAAAGTAAATCCTCATTAAAAGCTCCCCTAGTACCCCCATCATCATGGATTGAATTCCTACTATTATCATCAAAATTCCCACCGAAAGTAGGGGACGGTAACCAATATTTTGCCCCAAGAAAATCTTAAGGAAAGCCAAATAAGCCCCAATTAAAAACCCAATCCCACTAATTACAGCCCCAGTAGCCCCAAAAAGCCTCCCTGGTAAGGCATAAAATGGCTTTTTTGCAAAATAAAGCATGAATCCCAAAGTAATTAGGTCTAGCATAACCTTAATGGTGCGCTTATTCCCTTTGTAAGCAGATTCTCCAAAGTCTCGATCTTTAAATTGCACTTCAAACTCAATCATTTTTGC
>CAZHSR010000054.1:0-2013 GCA_964535155.1 uncultured Candidatus Saccharibacteria bacterium | reverse complement strand
AAGTCGGCAGAAACTGTAACTACGAAGTCTCCTTTAGATAAGTCAAATCCAGCTTGGTAAGCAGCACTTTGACCAAAATTTGCCATTTGATTTATGCCTTTAACTTGAGGAAATCTGTCTGCATAGCTTTTAATCATTGACCAAGTGTTGTCCTTGCTACCATCGTTTACAGCAATGATTTCGTAGTCATATTGGCTTCTTCTGGCAATATCTAATAAACCCTCAATTGTGCGGTCAATATTTTTTTCCTCGTTGTAGCAGGGGATTACAATAGAAACCAACTTTTTTTCTCCTTTTCCGTTTTCGCCAAAATTATTTTCACTCATTTTTAATAATTATCCATCCTGTACCATTCAGGCTGTTGTACAAACCATTCATAATAAGCCCGTACCATCTCTTCCAATGTGGTTTTAGGATCATAACCAAGTAATTCCTTTGCCCTTGTAATATCCGCATAAGTTTCCTTCATTTGACCTGGCATATAATGCTCCTGGGCATTTACTTTTTTACCTGTAACCTTTTCAACTGTTTTAATCATGTCCATTAAAGTCACTGGATTTGAATTTCCAAGATTCATAATCTCGTATTTATGCGGATTATTTATTGCTGCTTCAATTGCCTCACACATGTCGTTAATGTAAGTGTAATCCCTTGCACTTGAAACCGGATCTTGCCATATTTCAAATACCTTTCCATATTCTGCAGACTTTATTAGCTTTGGTAAAGCCATGTCTGGTCTAAGATTTGGTCCCAAAGGATTAAAAAATCTAAAAATTGTAGCATTTAAATCTTTATTTTTAGCTATTGTATAAAGTAAAACTTCAGTAGCTTTTTTTGTTGCTGGATAAGGCGCATTTGGGTGGCTTGAATCCATTTCCTCCAAAAATGGAGTTGGATTATCGCCATAAACCGAAGAAGTTGACGCGAAAATGAAATTTTTTACTCCATATTCAACACAATAATCGGTTAAGTTGTTTGTACCTAAAACATTATCTTTAACATACATATGCGGATTTTCCACAGATTGAGTAACGCCTGCCCATGCTGCCAAATGTACAACTGCTTCCATGTCAGGATTTTCTTCAAAAACTTGTTTGACCGCATCTCTTTCCGAAATATCCACACGATAAAGCGTGAATTTTGGATGGGTTCTAAAAGGATCTATGTGAAATTCTTTGATTTTTGGATTGTAAAAGTCGTTGAAGTTGTCAATGGCAACCACTTCGTAATCTCTTTGGAGAAGGTAATTTGCTAAGTTTGAACCGATGAAGCCTGCTGCTCCTGTTACAAGTATTTTCATATAGGGTGATTATACTATATTGGGGGAGGGGGGTTTTGCCTTATTGAATATTCGGTAATTTCCCATATCGAGGTTTTGCCAATTCCTCCATTTTCTTTTTTCCAAGCACCCAATTAAGCACATTAGCCATTGTGATCCCAATTTTTATACCTGTAAAAGATCCTGGTCCTGGGTTTGGAATAAATTCTTCAATATCTTCTATTTGCAAATCATTTTTTGCTAAAATTTTCTGAATAGAATCTGCAATATCAATATCTCCCTGTAGTTTATCCACTTCAACACCGTCTTCTTTAAGAACAACGCTTTTATTAAATCTTTCTGTTGTATCAATATAAATCTTGTACATATTTACCAATATTCTATTTAAAATAGATTTTTCGTGTATTTTCACCCAAGTCTTCAAAGACGATTTTCCTTGTGTGACGAGGTAAAAGTGCCTCCGAAATTTCTGGCCATTCAATTATGGTTAGACTATTTGGTTGATTAAAATACTCTTCCAATCCCAAATCCTCAACTTCCTCTGGACTTTGCAGACGATACAAATCCAAATGATTCACTTTGTCTATACTTTGCCTTGCTTCCTCAGTCTTTTCTAGAGTAGGGGAGACCAACGTGTCAATATTTGGTTTTCTCTCATAAATCCTTGCCAAAACAAACGAAGGGCTTTGCACTCTTGCATTTATTCCCAAAGCTTCCACCAAAAAACTAGTAAA
>CAZHSR010000053.1:0-3259 GCA_964535155.1 uncultured Candidatus Saccharibacteria bacterium | reverse complement strand
AGTAATGGAGTTTTCTATAAAAGCCTTAGCAGATTTTAAACTAGACCTAAAATCATTAGAAAACGACTTAATAAAGTTTAGGGGATGAATCAAATCTTGCGAAAAATCTAAATTCCTTTCCTTTAATAAAAGCTCTTTTAACTCTTCCAAAGTAGAAACTTTTTTATTCTCAATAGGTTTTTTCTCAATAGGAGGCAAACTTTTCTTCATCACCAATTAGCATAGCACGACCTTGTGAAAGTACCCTATTTATAAACTGGTCATTAGTCCTTTTCCTATGGTTAAATTCCTCTGGTGTCATAACGGAATAATTTATTTCCTTGCTTCTTGCAGATTGAGCTCTCTCAACTATTACTTTTAATAAACTCATTTCGGGGCGACCCACTATAAACAAATCTACATCTAAAACGGTGCTTACTCTGCCAGTTAAAAAAGGTTTTGCTATCATTGCAAATTTTATATCTCCCAATTGTTTAGCATGATCTATAATGTCTTTTCCCAAACCCTCATCTTTTGCCACCATGGAAAGCAAATCGGAATAGTAGACATGATCTGTATTTACACGGAAATAAACGCGATTACTGCTTTTGCGCTTAAACAAAAGGCCAACCTTTTCTAGACGGCTTAATTCTCTACGAACAGCATTAATTTCCGCGCCAACTTCGCGCACAATAGACCTTACATGATGTTGTTCATTAGGGTGAAGAAGCATCAGCTTCAACAGGGCAATACGTACTTCGGATATAAAAAATTTCTTTAACATCTATCTCCTCTCTGGGCAGAAACTTTTACTAGTATTGAACTTGTGAAATGTTCCTGTCTGGAACTACACAAATCCAAATTCTTCCTCTGTTAAACTCAATTTCCTCACCGTCTTGATTGTAAAACATGGTGCGTTCATCTCTTTCGGCTTTGGACCAGGTTACTTCAGTGACGGTGCCGTCCATAAAGACTAAACCAGTACCACTTCCTATGAGAGCGTACTCTAAACGGCTTTTGTCATCGCCCACAATGCCTGTTTCGGTTGCAAATTGAACAATCACATTCTTTACATTAACTTGTTCGCCAGTTTCTTGGTCCTTTGTAGGTATTGGATTTCCAGATTCATCATAACCATTAAATCTTAAGTAACTGTTGTTGGCAGTATCGTATTTAAAGACTGTGGAATAGTCACCTTTTGTCCAGAAATCAATGGAAACATCTGTAGCAGTAGGCGTAGCAGAAGGAGCTTCGTCCTTAAACTTCCAGACAACAAAATCTCTTCTGCCTTCCCATCCAAGTTCCATACCTAATTTTCTTAAATACTCACCATCAACATAAGCGGTATGTTCAACTGCAACATTTCTTGGATTATCTCTCCAGAATTCAGCATCACCACGACCTAAACTTCTAACTGGCCATTCCTGAATTGCTTGTAAAGCTTGAGGAGACCAACCAATATGCATAATCATGGCATCGCCAAGTTCCTTTACTAACACCAAATAGTATTCCCTAGTACTTCTAACTGGGCCTATTTTTGTAGGGTCTTTACTTAAATAAAAAGGAATTAAACGAGTAATTCCACCTTCGGCTACGATTTCATATGTTAAATCTGCATCAACTAAGCCGGATTGAGGGCGAGCATCTATGTGATTATTTACCATAACAGCTAAAGGTCGCTCATTTATTGGACCAGCATCTTTTTTAGTGTACATGACACCAGTTAAGGGATTTTGTAAAAGTACTTCCTGATCTCCTGTCAAGGATTCTCCTGCGGGGCTTATTACATCGCCTCCTTTTCCAAAGCCAAAAAAGTAGGCTAGTGCTAGGGCCAAAATGGCAGCAAAAGCTATTCCTAAAACTGCAGGAGGAAGTGGTAATTTTGATTTACCTTTAGGGGCATCAAACTTTTTAAATGTTGTCTTGGTGCTATCTGTTTTATTAGACATATTATTTTCTGATAAATTTTGGGCGGGTTCTACTGGCATATTTTGTTTTAAATCTTTAGGCATAAATTTATTATACATAATGAGTAAAAGATTTGTCTATTCTTTCCTATTTTCTTTTGGAATCTTTAGCCAAATACTATAATCTAACTTCCGCATCAATAAACTCATCCAAATTTCCATCCAAAACAGAATCAGGATTTACACTTTCCACCTCCGTGCGCAAATCTTTTACCAATTTATAAGGATGCAAAACATAATTTCTAATCTGATTTCCCCAACCCGGTTCCTTATAAATACCCTTTAAAGTCTCCTGCTCTTTCCTTCGCCTTGCCTCCTCTATAGCAAAAAGTTTTGCCCTCAAAATTCCCATAGCCTTTTTCCTGTTCTTATCTTGACTCCGCTCAGTTTGATTTTCCACAACTATTCCAGTTGGAATATGCTTAATTCGCACTGCAGTTGACACTTTATTTACATTTTGCCCTCCATGTCCTCCTGCTCTAAAAGCCTCAAATTCTATGTCTTCTGGAGCAATTTCTAGCTCTTCAGCATCTTCAATTACGGGAAGAACTTCCACTAAAGCAAAAGATGTTTGTCTTAAATTATCCGCATTAAATGGGGACTGCCTCACCAATCGATGTACGCCTGCCTCGTTCTTTAAGAATCCGTAAGCGTATTTTCCTGTAATTTCCAGCATTACACTTTTTATACCCGCCTCCTCTCCTCGCGTGGATTCCAAAACTTCCATTTTCCAATTTTTGCGTTCTGCAAACCGAGTGTACATTCTAAAAAGCATTTCCGTCCAATCCATGGCTTCAGTACCACCTTGCCCTGCATGAATAGATAAAAAAGCTGGGGATTCATCATGCGGTCCCGAAAGAAAAAGCTTTTTTTCTATTTGATCTGCAAACTGATCAAATTTTTCTAAATCATTTTCCTCTAGCAAAAGCTCCAAAATTGTAAAATCATCCATGTCTTTTTTTAAATCGGCAATATCCTGCGAAATTTGCTGACCTTTTTCCCAATCTTGCCATAATTCTGGGTCTTCAAGCTCTAGGGAAAGTTTCTGGTGCATTTGAGTTTTTTCGTCAATAAAGAGTTGTTGTTTAAGTTTTTGCAACCGTTCCTCTCGATTTTTTTGTTCTTCTGTGGGGTTTGTTGTCATGGGTAGAGTTTAGCATGATAAAACTGATACGAAAATAATGATGAGGAATAGATTTATTAGGAATAGTAAAGTATACATAACCTATGAGATTATTTACTATTTCGCTTCCTTCTATATACATTCAATCTCGAAGCGCACCACCTGCCAGTTAAGTCTTCCCAATCCTATT
>CAZHSR010000052.1:0-3426 GCA_964535155.1 uncultured Candidatus Saccharibacteria bacterium | reverse complement strand
TTGCTGCTTCTTCAGGGGTTAAAGTTATTTCTGTGGTATTACTGTGTTGCCAAGGAGTGGATCCCTCTGGGTACAATTCTAGTCCCCAAATTAAATGGTTAAGAGACTCCTGGGTATTTTGGCGCTCTTCTAATATTGCCTCTTGAATATTTTCAGGACCTAAAAATTCACTTCTTTGAGCAAAATCTTCAAATGTAGTGTGTAAATATGGGGGTAATGTAATGTCTTCTGGGTTATTGGTTAAATTTCTGACTAGCTCCAAAACTCTGGTTACTCTTGCTGCATCGTCAAATTCACCGGCCTCGTTACATGCCGTATCTAAAGCGGTATCAACAACTAAAAGTACCTCCCTCAAAGAGTGACGCCATTCCTCATAAAGTACCCTTGTATCTTCCTCACCATATACTCCTTCCACACGAGAATATTCACTATCATCTTCAGGAGAATTATCAGCATCTGAACTAGCCGCAAGTTGCCTAAGTGGATTACGAGGATCTAAACCATTAACTATATCCTCCAAAGTATCTATTGCCTCATCAAAATTTTCAGCATCATCTCCCAAAAAAATATTGGCTTCCATTAGGCGATCATGTAAATCTTCAACCATATTCCCCAAACCCATCTCCTCAAAGCCTACGACCTGCCTTTCCTGTTGTTGTGCTAAAAGCTCCGCAGATTGAGGGGCTTCTTGTGCTACTGCTTGTTGTGGCTCTTCTTGTTGTTGTCTTCTTCTTGCCATATATTAAAAAGGAATACTCCTTCTTGGAGGAATCGGCTCCTCCTTAACTTCATTTAATCCCGACTTCTCATTTATAAACGCTTCAACTTCTTCTACAGGGACTCCATATTTTTCACGAGATCTCTTCTTTATTTCTGCAGCTCTATCAGAACTCTTTTTAGCATTAACTTCGTTTACTGCATCCCAATCAACTTTCATTGAAAAAGGTTTTGTTGGATGTCCACCAACTAAAAGTCTAGTGTAAAAATTTCCAATGGGCAAGTTAATTAAGTCACTTTGTGTAAATGTGGGCTCAAATTGCTTTTCTACATGCTCTGCATCATCGGCTCCAATTCTAAATACTGCCATTGTTCCCACATTTCCAAATACTGCCTCTTTTATTTTTTCATCTAACTGAGAAATAAACTGATGTGCTACAACCAAATTCAGCTTATATTTACGGGCTTCTGAAAGAATTGTAGCAAAATCCTCTGTAGCAAAGTTTTGGAATTCATCAACATATAAGAAGAAATTGGGAAAATCCTCCTTTCCTAAAAGATTTGCTCTTGCCATAGCAGCTTGTAAAATTTTTGGAACTAAAAGCAAACCAATAAAGTTAGAATTTTCTTCCCCTATTTTTCCCTTTGAAAGATCTACCAATAAAATTTTCCTCTCTGCCATAATCTTTGGGAAATTAATAGCTGAATGAGGCTGTCCCAACATATTTCGCATTGTCCTATCAATTACAAAACGGTCAAATTTAGAAACAAAATATCCCATTTTTTCTCCCTTGTGATAATCACTTGTCTTTGCCATTTCATCTGTCCAATATCGTTTAACTAAAGGATCGTCTAGCTTGGGGAAAAAAGTCTTAGCATAGTTTTCATCTATTAACATACGAAGGACATCCACCATGGTACTTTCTGGATCTGCCATTGCTGTAAGCATGACATTTCTTATAGCTCTTTCTAATTGAGGTCCCATAATTCCTTGACGATTTGGATCATATAATTTGTAAAGAAGAGATATAAAGGCATTTATGGTCATGTGTTTCTCATCTTCAGAATGAGCTTCAAGCATATTTAAACCAATCGGTCGGGAAGTATCGGAAATATCAAATAATATGACATCATCCATTCTATGCTCAGGAATTTTTTCCAAAATATCATCTATATCACTTCCATGAGGGTCAATAAAAGCCAAACCTTCGCCATTTTCTATGTCTTGCAGGGCTAAAGTTTTCATAAACTCAGATTTACCTGTACCTGTCTGTCCAATAATATAAAAGTGTCTAGTACGGTCTTTGTCCTTCATATAAATCTTTTTTTCACGACCTCTAAATTCATTTATGCCAAGATAAAGCCCTTCTTCAGGCGTATCTTCTGGTGCGGGAGCTCTTCTAGCTCTTAACCACAAAATTCCGGGAGTTTTAACATTTTCACCAGGAAAGTGGAAGACTGTAGCTAACTCCTCAGTATTTAAAACAGAAACGCTTCTGTACAAAGGAATATCTAAAATTGGCACGCTTAAACTAATTGCGTCCATGCGTCTGTAAATAAAGTTGTCAATGGTGTTTCTTGCTTTGGGATTAACCCGTTTAAATTTGTTGTACTGCATATCTGTAAATTGCTCAAAAGAGGTGACTATGTTTTGAATATGCTCCTCTGCTTTTATAGTGTCTTCTGCTATAGCAACGACTCTTATGGAAATATCAAATCCTGGTTTTGCAACTTTCTTTTGGACACCTTCCACAAACGAAGTATCTACTTTGCCACCTTTTTCTGGATCTGAGCTTTTACGATTAATTCTTGCTACAAAACCATTTCCTTGTCTTCTCCAGGAATTTCCAGAAGGCTGAATTAAAAATTGAACTGCAATAACATCTGTTTCTGAAAGTTTACTCATAGAGGAAGTTAAAGCACCTAAACTGTCTGTTGGTAAATCTTCATAAACTTTAATTGGATAATAAGGAACTCCAGAAAGCTTTAGTTCTGCTACAGAAGTAAATTCGCCACGATCCCAAACTTCATTTGGGTCAATAATGTCTATTTCTGCTTCTGGATATGCTCCGTTTATCTTCTTTTCTACCGCTAAAGCCAATTCATCAGGAGTTACTACATAAAATCCAATTCCATTAGATTTAGCTACAATTTCAAACGAAACGGAATATTGCCCTTTCCATAAGGCTTGCCACCAAGACCTTTTAAATCCCCATAAACTTGCAAAAAATTGCTCAGCTGCTTTTATTTCAGTTTCGCTTGTGGAAGGGAGTTTTACATGAAGAAATGTGAGTTTAAATTTGTTTAAATCCGAAACTTTTTTGCGTCTTCGGCGCATTAAAAAGGAAATGGAAAAGACTATTAAAAGTACAAGAACAGTTAAATAAATTGCAACCCAAAAAATTACATATATTGCTTGATTAAGATTTGCTTGAACCATGTTCCTCTTTTACTCCTTGAATAAATGTAGTTTCTTCTCTATCTGCATAGGCAGTAGTTGGGTCTAAATCCCCAATTGTGGTAATAGATTCCACTTTGGTTTGAGATCTTGTATCCACCGTACGCCCCGATGAGCGGGATGGGATGGGGGCTGGGGTTGGGTCTTCGTCTAGGGCTTTGGGACGGGGTGCCACAGGATTGGGAGCGGTTTCTTGGATTTCGGGCTTCTCCACGGGGGCTGGGTGCTCGTAATAGGTTGGGGATTCCCCT
>CAZHSR010000051.1:0-3810 GCA_964535155.1 uncultured Candidatus Saccharibacteria bacterium | reverse complement strand
AGCTAAAATTTGAGCATACTGCTTTTTCAAAACTACCATGTGATTTGCGGTAATCTCCACATCCGTTGTTTGCCCTTGCGCTCCGCCTAAAACCTGATGAATCATGGTATAAGCCCCTGGCAAAGTATATCTTTTTCCCTTATCTCCCCCCGAAAGTAGCATTGCCCCCGCCGAAGCTGCCAATCCTACATTTATTGTACTAACAGGATTCTTTACATGTCTCATGGTGTCATACATTGCACGTCCTGCGTAAACCTCTCCTCCTGGGGAGTTAATATATACACTAATTTGCCTTTCCGGGTCTTCGCTCTCCAAGTAAAGCATTTGTGCAATAAAAGTGTTTGCCATTCCCATTTCTATTTCGCCTGTTACAAATATTATGAAGTCCTTTAACAGTCGCGAATAAATATCATATGAGCGTTCATTCCCATTTGGCTCTTTTTCTACTACTATGGGTACTAATGTGTTTTTCATTTATTTTTCCTCCTTTTTTTCTTCCGCCTCATCCGAAGAATCCTTTTTCGCATTCTTCCCATCCCCCACCGAATGATCTACAGCCAAATCCCCCATCTCTTCCATTATACCCGCCAGCAACTTGTTTTTCTCCAAAATGCTTTTTATATAAGCCCTAGTCATAGGATCCTTAACATTTTCCAAGGCTTGAGGATCCCCCGTTGCTTTAGCTGTTTCTTCAATTTCCGCGTCCGTAACTTCAATTCCAGCTGATTTTATTGCTTCTGCCATGGCAAATTCTGCCTTCAAATTTTTCTCTGCCATAGCCGAAAATTCTTCCCTCACTTTTTCCGCGGTCTTATTTTGAGCCTTTAAATACTCACTCATTTGCATTCCAAGTGCCTGAATTTGATCCACAAGTCGCGCCATGTACCTGTCAATTTCCTCTTCCACAAGGATTTCTGGCACTTCCATTTCTGCCGAGTCTGCTATTAAGTCAATAATTTCGGGTGTATGCAAGTGATCATGAACATGTTCCAGGGGCTTTCCCTCCTTCAAAGCCGCTTCCTTTTGCTTTCTTGCATCTTCTTTTTTCTCTTCTGCGGCCTTTTTAATGGCTTTTTTATAATCTCCCATTTTTACATCAGGTCTTATTGCTACTTTTGCCACAAATACAAAGTCCTTATATTCTCCAAATGCTTTTAGCTCAATTTTTGGATGGGATATTGGCGCCACCTTATTTTCTTTTAAGGCTTCCACATAATATTTTTCCAAAAGGTGATTTATAACTTCTGAATTTAATTTTGTTGGGTCTAGTGATTTTTCCACTAGGTCAATTGGAGCATTTCCTTTTCTAAATCCTTTTAATTCGGTTGTTTTTGCCAGTTCTTCAATGGTTTCTTTTTTTGCTTGTTCCACTTTTTCGGCAGGAACAGTAATTTCTAATTGAAGGGTCGATTTTGGCAATTTTTCTATTTTAACTTGCATAACAGAGGGATTATATCATGTTTGTATTATTTGGTGGTTTTTGGTGGGCGAGGAGGGACTTGAACCCTCACCTCGTAAGAGACACGGTTCTAAGCCGTGCGCGTATACCAGTTCCGCCACTCGCCCTTAAAGTATTTTCAGGAGAATTCTTATAGATTTTTGAGGACACTCCTTTAATGAAAGCATTATACCTCAAAAATTATGTTTCCTTTGGTTATGTGTCTTTAAGATGTTTGTTCCCCCAAAATTGCATCCTTCAACCCCTTTAGAAAAACCACATCCGCAATACTTGCATTTGCCTCCTGTGCTATTGTGATGCTATCTGGATGGCTTTCTTGCCTTTTTAACACCTTTTCTAATAAGAGTGGTCTTTCTCCTCCTTCTTGTGAGGGTAATACAGTAAATCCAGGTACAAATACTTCTGTTTCATATCCTGCTTCCCCATCGCCAATTTCTACAGTTCTTCCTCCAATATCATCTCCGATTCTCCAATGAGTATCTGCATTGTTAAAAACATTTGCTCGTGACATTGGCTTAGCAGAAACATGGATTTCGGTTACCCATCCCTCGTCCACTTTTTCTTCCCAGAATTTACTTGTAGGTTTTTCCTGTCCTTTAGGTTGGCTAGGATTCCAAACTTCCTCTATATCCATATGCGCTAGATCTAGAGTTATTGCCCAGCCTCCAATTTCACCAGGTTCAGCTTTTAAAATGGAAAGTTCTGGATCGTCAAAAAGCTCCTCATATTGTCTTTGGGAAATTCCTTGTGTCTCCATTTGTACTATAACCTGCTTTTTCCTTGCAAATTCTGCGTATTCTTTAAGATTTTGTTTGAGCCTTTGAAATTCTCCTTCATCTAATCTTGCTCCAATAGGTGCCATGTGAAAAGTGTATCTTCTAATACCATATTCATCTCGCATCTGCTCTATTTGTCTTTTCCAGTTTTCCATCGTCACAGCACTTGTCATTTCTGCAAGAGCTATATGAAGGTATTCTCTTTCTTGAGGGTCCTCACTAAAGGTTTTTATTTGCTTTTCCGTTGTGCCCCCTAGAAACCCTGAAGGAAATCCCATTTCAAAATTATAATTTCCGCTTCCTTTGGGGTATTCTCTAGGAACCTCAAATAATACTTGGGAACTTTCCTCTAGTAGTGTTTCAATTTGTTCGTGATTTAGGGCTGGAATCATTTCTCCAAGATGTTTGGTGAATCCTTCAGGGAGTTCTGCCTTTATAGTATTTAGTAAACCCGCAGCATCTTCTAATGAATTCTTACCCCACATAAATGGATTATGTGCTGTAATATTTAGTTTTACTCCGCTTTCATTATGAAGTAATTGCCATAGTTCAATAATTCCATCCCAATATTCCGCACTTTCTGAATCCCTGAAATCCTCTACATGAAGTTCGAGACCTGCTACCATAGCTCCTAAAATTGCATTTTTTGCTTTTCTTTTATCTTCAGGGAATGGGTCTGGATTTCTAGGCTCTTCCGATTCCAGTACACCTCTTTGAAAAAGATGTTGTCTAAGTTGTGGGGGTAAAAAATCGGAAAAGTCGCTAATCGGATGAAGTTTTGTCTCTCTAGATATTGGGTCATCTGGCCATAATTTTTTTTCTCCACTGTTCATATGTATATGTGGGGGTTCTAATGTACTAAACGAAAGAGGCGCCATGTCCTCTGCGATAATAGTGGCTCTTGATATGTCCTCTTGAGTAATTTCTAATGTTTCAAGAAGCTTTTTAATCTCTGTTTGTAGAGTTTCTTTAGGAAGTGTTTCTGGCATAAGGCAATATTAGCAATTTTACATAGCCATAGCCAACTCATCCATTTGATTCATAAAAAATCTAACCCCATTTCTCCAATTTACTGGATTTGGAGGCGTGTACACAGGGGCCATCTTTTCAGGTGTGTCTAAACCTTTTTGAGCATATCCCTTGGAAATACCGTCTCCTACTTTTTCTATTGCCTCTTCCCAAGAGGAAAATCCTATTACATTGTCTCCATAAATACCCCATCCCCAAGCGTTATAAGTGCCTGGAATCATAAATTTTCCACAAGTGGATTCCATACAAGAAATGGCGGGCAATAATCTGTAATCTAAGCCTTTCTCATCGGCTACTTTTACAAATATTTCGGCTTGCCCTGTTAAAGGGGAATCGTATTTTTCTAGGAATTTTTCCAATACTTCAGTTCTATCTACAGTTTTAAACTGAATAGTAAAGGATTTGTTTATTTGATTTTCCCTGCTCTCTTTGGCTTCTGCTTGGGTTGTGTAAATAGTTCCTCCCAAAAAGAAAGCTGTTAAAGCAAGTCCCGCAATTTGGTTGCGGATTTTAACGTATTTTTTCATAGTCTCATAGTTCTAGGGA
>CAZHSR010000050.1:0-4196 GCA_964535155.1 uncultured Candidatus Saccharibacteria bacterium | reverse complement strand
CAAAATGTCGCCAGCTTTTAAATCTTTGGCTACTTTTCCAGCCAGCTTTTTAGTCTCTTTGGTAGAAATAACGACCTCTTCCATAGGATTCCCAGAGCTATTAAAGCTCCAAAACTATTTATTAAAATATCTTTATATTCAAATGACCTGCCCGGGATAAATTTTTGCATTAATTCCATTAAAATTCCGTACCCAGAACTTATGAAAAAACTTTTCCTCAAATTCTTGGTGGATTTATACAATGCCAGACATAACAATATATACATTATAAAATGCCCCTTGATGTGATAAGTCTCATTTCCCATGCCCAGGTATTCAACCGTTTCTCCTGGAATTGCACTCATGACAAGTATTGCCAATCCAATGACAAGAGTTGCCAAATGTTTATTTTTAATTTCTTTCCAAGTTTTCACAAAGCCATTTTATCATCTTTCTTTATAAATCCGATAATTGCGGAAATTCCAAATCCGCCTAGGTGCCAAATTGCCACATCCATCTTATTTTTTAGTTCTGATATTTCTTGAGTTTGAGTTTCCTTCTCATTAAGACCAGCAATTTCGGTTTTTTCACTCCCCTCTTCATCATTTGTCACATCCCGTGAAGTATTTTGTCGCCAATCTAAAATAGTTTTATTCACTTTTGTTTCGTAACTTTTATATGAATTATTGCCCCAAAAGCTTTTTTCTGGTGTTTTGTATTCCTTTCCAGTGGATAAATCCTTAATTTTAAAGTGCAAATCCATTTGCCCATTTGTATTTGGAATTTTTATTTTAAAAGTATCCCCTACCGAAGGCATATTTCCCCAAGATTCTGAAGAAAACACCCATTCTTTTTTTCCCGGATTGAAAAGTGACATAGGCTTGTTCCCCATTTGTGGTTTTACTTTAAAGTTTTCTGGTTTAATGCCAACCCCTTTGTATTTAATGCTAATTTCAACAATTCCTGATTTAGGAATCAGATATGTATTCGGTAAAAAGTCAAAATAATATGCATTCTCTTGAAATTCTCCCTGTGCAAGTGCTTTTTGAGTAAGACCAATTAAGATGGCCTTAACAGGAGGATTTCTTGGCACCAAGAAATATATTGAGATTAAAATAATGTAAAAGAAAGGTTTCACCCCTTCAATTTACAAATTTTAATTGAAATGTAAATAAGGGATATTCTATTTTAAATAGAATTTACAGAAAAACTGCAGCCTCAAAAATTTGGCCATATCCGTAGTATTTTGAAAAACTAATGTCGGGGCCATACCAAGGGTCATACATTACATAATCATTTCCGTCTTTTTTGGACAACACAACAAAGTGAGTTCCATAAGGCCCTGCATAAACCCCAACAATAACAGGGTTTTTCTTTATATAAGAGTCAATGGAACTTTTTGGAATAGGTGTAAAACTACCTGGACCTTTCCAGGGTCGTAACATCATGGCAGTGTTATACCAAAATCTTGACGAATCCCTTGCCACATCGGCGGGAGTTACGCTTTTACCTTCCGCCTTATAAACCATGGCAATACTTGTTATCAAACAACCTACATTAAAAACTGTCTCATTTGATTTTCCAATTTTTACGCCTGCCCATCTTTCATCTCTTTGAGAAAAGTACCAGCCTTCCTTACCCTTTCCAAATTCATTTGCACCAATAACATCTCCACCTGCATATGTAACAAAACCTCTAAATGAATCTAGCTGATCTTGCGCCTCTTTTAGCAATTTTTGATATTTTGCCTCATCATTTTGAGTACTAGCCAATAAACTTTCCTTTGTGGATTTCTGTGCATCCAACTGATTTTTATACCCTTCCAAATTTATCCTTTGTTGTTCTACTTCAGCCTTTAATCTCTCTTCTTCCTCTTTTCGTGTTTCAAAAATCCCCTTTTGATTTGCATACGCGGTCTTCGTTTTTGCCATCTCATCTAGTAGTTCTTTATCCTTTTCCTGCATAACCTGAGAATAAGTGTTTCTTTGAATCTTTTTGTCCAGTTCTAAAGGTTCTAGTAAAAGCAATAGTATCTCAAATCCTTTTGGGACTGCCTGCTCCGTTTTATATTGTTCCCGTTGCCTTTGATTTAACAAATCCTCTTGATAATCAATAGAACCCGCAATTTTATCCAGGCGAGTGTTTAAATTCTCAATTTCCTTTCCAAGATTTGCAATTTTTTCTGTGGTTACATAAATTTGATTATTAACACTTTGAATTCGCAATTGAGTTAAATACATTTGATTATCCAAGTAATCTATTTCGCTTTGTAATGACCCTCTTTGATCCTGTATTTCCGCCAATTTTTTCTCATATTTTTTAATTTTATCTTCCAACTCATCAACTTCTTCTTGATTTACTGCTTGTTCCTGCTCTCCTTCCGAAGGGTCTTCATCCGCAAAGGCAATTCTCAATGTAAAAGGAATTATTATTGCCAACAGCAGGGCAATTACAGTTTTTTTATTAAGGAGAATGCTTTTTAGACTAGACATATTAGTATTCTAGGTATTTTTTTACAGCAGAAGAGCTTCCAATGAGTCCGAGTAAATAGCTTGAAATTAGGATGATCCCGCTAAGTACAGCAGAATAAGCCCAAGTGCTAATTTCTAATCCGTTAGAAAAGGGGACTAACAGATTTTGTGCCCCATAAAAGATTTGGAAGATTCCTGTAAAAATAAAAATTAAAACTGTGGTTTTAAGCCCTGAAATTAAACTAAAAAATATCCCTTGGGCTAAGATTGGTTTCCTAACATAATCATTAGAGGCTCCAACTAGCTTTAAAATGCTAAGTTCTGTGCCCCTTCGGTTGATGTAGGTTCTTAAAAGTAAAACAATAGCTGCGTAAGAAATGAACAAGAATACTGCACTTAACACAAATCCGGCTATATAAATTACTTGTGCAATGGCTTTAAAGCTTTCTACTACGTCTCTAAAAAACTTAACTCCTTCCACTCCTTTGGTTTTGGAAAGCTCTTCTGCTATAACTTGCAAATCTTCAATCTGCTTAGTCTTAACATTTATACTTGCTGGCAAAATGTTTGCTGAAACCGATTCTAGTAGCAACGGCTCATCCTTGTTTAATTCCATAAAAATTTCTAGGGCTTTTTGTTTTGACACATACTCCACCGAAAGGATTCTTTCGTCTGCCTCTATTTGTTTTTGCAAAGCCTTAATTTTGTCTTCTGTAAATTCGTCATCAAAAAAAGCGGTAACTTGAGTTTGTTGCTCTAAATAAGCCAAAGTTGATTGAGAAGCAAAAACCAGTGTCAAAAAAATGGCCAAAACCATAAAAGTTATGGTCATAATTAAAATGTTTGCAATAGAAAGCATTCGCTCTTTTCTAATTGTCTCTTTTATTCTTTTAAAATTATTCATTGTAGACCCCTTTCTCTTTGTCAGATACTACTTTTCCACTTGAAAGGCGGATAACTCTCTTCTTCCAAGCATTTACAATGTTTTTGTCATGAGTTGCCATTAAAATTGTTGTTCCTCTTTGATTTATTAAGTCTAAAATTTCCATAATTCTCTCTCCAGAATCAGGGTCTATCATTCCTGTGGGCTCGTCTGCAACTAAAATATCGGGTTCGTGTGCTAGGGCTCTCGCAATGGAAACTCTTTGTTTTTCCCCTCCCGAAAGTTGATGTGGTAAGTGATTCTTTTTGGCAGAAAGGCCTACCATTTCTAGTACATTTGGAATTATCTCTTTCATCTCATTTTCTGGCGTATCTGCAACTTCTAATGCTATTGCCACATTTTCATATACAGTTTTTGAATCTAATAGTTTAAAGTCCTGGAAAACTACCCCTATTTTTCTGCGTACCAAATGAATTTCTTTTTTGGGTACCTCAAGAATGTTTTCACCATTTAAATAAATCTCCCCAGATGTAGGTTCTTCCTCTCTAATAAGGATTTTTACAACAGTAGACTTCCCCGCACCTGACTCCCCTACCAAAAAGGCAAATTCTCCTTGATGTAATTCAAAACTTACATTATTTAAGACTTTTACTTCCTGATCTTCTCGTTGGTAGATTTTTGTAATTTTTTTAAATTGTAATTGAGCAGTTTTTTCTTTAGGCATATTTTAATTTGAAACTATTACTTCTGTAACAACTAGTATTGGTTCTCCTTCGGTCGTTTTTGTTCTAGTCCCTTTAACTGTAACGGTTAAATTCTCTGCAACTTTTAGCTTATCATCTTTGCTCTTTAAAAGAATGATT
>CAZHSR010000049.1:0-4484 GCA_964535155.1 uncultured Candidatus Saccharibacteria bacterium | reverse complement strand
ATGTTGATTTACCAACATTTCTCGAATTTTTAGGTGCCAAATTTTAAACGGTATCCTCAAGGTTTCTTTGAAACCTTTTTGGTGGGCGTTCCTGGATTCGAACCAGGGACCGATCGTGTATAAGACGATTGCTCTAACCAGCTGAGCTAAACGCCCAAAAAATCGTCTAAGGCTTCCATCACAAAAAAACCCTACATTTGCCTTAAACAAACGAATTTTAACAAAACCTTTGGAAATAATCTACTCTAGAATGCGGTCTTCAAAACTTTGCAAAGCCAATTTTCTAGGACCTAAATAGACATAGTAAATTCCGGAACATAAGACCACCAAAGAAACCAAAAGTGAAAGGGTTAAACTTGTAACACCTGTGTCTGGAACGGTAGACTGTGTGGTTTCTTGTGTTGTGGCTACTGGAACCGCTGTTGTGCCTTCGGTTTCTTCGCCCTCCACAGTAGCACCCGCTAAAACAACCCTTCGAGGAGTATTCATTTCTGTATTTAAACTAGCAAAGGCACTTTCCTCACTATCTGATAAAACTTCATTTTCAGAACTACCTGTGTGAGCTTCTATGTCAACCGAATATGAGGGATAAGAAGTTATGTAATAAACCACTCCAAAAACACCAAGGGATATAACCAGTGTCAGGAGAAAAGTTTTAAATCCGTTTTTTGCTTGATATGCATTATTCATGGGCAGGCTCAATATTTTGTCTCAAATACTCTGTATCTAATTTAACATCATATCCCCTACTAAAATCAAGTGTTTTGTCTAAAGAAGTTTCATCACTTACGGAATTTACCTTTTTAAAGCCAAAAGATAGGATTAAATTGAGCAAAGTTAGTCCTGCAAAAAATCCCAGAATTACAAATCTTTTCATAAATTGTTTTCTAATAAACTAAATACTCTAAGCTGAAAATTTATTGTTTGATTATCAGAACTCTCTCTTTGTCCAAAAGAAACAGTAAATGAATCTACTAAAATACTAAAAGCGGATTCTTCCATAGAATTTAGGAAACTTTGCAGGGTACTAAAAGGACCTTCCACTGAAAGAGAAATATTAACTGTATTAGAGCTGGGATTTGGATTGAAACTTATTGAACGAACCGCATATCCAAAAGTAGAAGTTAAAGACGCAATTTCATTTAAAAATTCATCACCATAAAATCCTGTTGGAACAGCTGTTTCTAAACCTAAAAGATATGGAGTCACATCTTCCTCCAGATAGCGCATGTCTCTAGCATCTCTTAAAGCCTGATCCAACCGAGTAGATTCATTTTGTAGCTTTTGCAAAACCTCCTGCTTTTTTGAGTATGCGGAAAAGGAGGGAAAGATTCCAAAGGGGGCAACTATAAATAGGCATAAAAATAAAAGCAGTGCATATAAATCATAAAAATGAGAGTAAGAAATTACTTTTTTCACTTTAGCTTTACCTCCAAGTTTAAATTATATTTTTGTGAAGCCTTCTCCAAAGATGCACTTTTTAAAATGACTTGATCAACTAACCCACTATCCAAATATCTTGCAGTCATTAAAGAAAAAGATATTGGCGAACCAGTTTGAGCACTTATTGAAACATTTTTTCCCGTCAGTGAAAAACTTTTATATTCAAAATCTACTAAATCCTTCATGAAAAGATCCAAAACGGAAGAAGTTGCTGTAAATTCACTTTTATACTGTTTATGAATAGCAATTTTTGAGGAAATTTCCTTTAAATTTAAATAGCCTTCATCCGAAGCCTCTAATTGCTGAATTTTTTCTAATATGCCCTTTTCTTCCTGTTTAATAGACTTATTTATAGCTACATTTAAAAACAGAGAAACTAAAACTAGAACTGTAGTAAGAACTACAATTAGCTGTGCAGTAATTATAAATTGAGGTGAATGGTAATACTGCTTAATTTCTTGGGGTTTTCTAGGGGGAAGGTATTGTTTTAGTGAGGAATTTACCTCCTCATCAGGGAGAAGATCTATTCCTAACGGAGTTTCTTCAGGAACGGGAATTTCTGTGGATTCTACTTCTTTAGAAAGGCCTTTATGCCCTAGATTAGGCTTTGGAAGCTTTTTTAGCAGGTTTTGCAAAGCCACCTTGATGGACAGTAATTTTTTGGGCATATCTTGATTTTAATCTATTCGCCTTGTTTCTGGAAATGACTTTTTCTTTGGTAGCCTTATCCGAATATTTTTGCAATAAAACCTCTTTCTCCTTTAAAACAGATCCCTCGGTTTTCTTATCTTGTAATAAGGTCTTCAAATCGCGAACCACACCTCTTACACGATTCTTCCAGAAGAGATTATGAGCTCTTTTTCTTTGAGATTGCCTCAGAGCTTTTTTTGCTGACATTTTATTAGGCATAAGACGCCTGCAATGATAACATATCTAGTGCTATGGTCAAGTTAAACCTAATAAATGAAGTAAAGTTTAGATTTGGGTTCCTAACAAAGACTCAATCTACCATTCTCTCAGCAGCGGGGATTTTGGCTGCCACAAGTGGGATTACCGCGGTTTTGGGCCTAGTAAAAAGCCGATTATTAACCACCTTTTTTGGCGTATCCACAGATCTTTCGGTTTTCTATACGGCAGATAGAATTCCAACCTTAATTTACTCACTTTTTGTTGTAGGGGTGCTTTCAACTGTTTTCATCCCAATTTATGCCGACACTTTAAAAAAAGATGGAGAAGATTCCCATGAAGTAGCTTCTACTATTATAAACATTGGAATCCTGTTCTTTATGCTTTTTGGTGGGGTGGCTTTTATATTTGCAAAACAAATTATTGGGCTTATCTCTGTTTATCAGTTCTCCCCACAAGAGATTTTACTGGGCACAAATTTAATGCGCTTAATTCTTGGGGCACAATTACTCTTGCTTCTAGGGAGTTTTTTAACCAGTTTGGCGCAAACTCATAATTACTTTCTGCTTCCAAGTTTAGCTCCCGTTGTTTATAACTTCAGTATGATTTTAGGTACAATTTTTCTTTCAAAAAATTATGGAATTTATGGGCCTACATACGGAATTTTACTTGGATCTTTGGCGTATTTGGCAATTCAAATGCCTATCATTAGAAAAATTGATTTTAAATATAGTCCAAAAATTATCACAAGTAGCTATTATGTAAAAAAGATTTTTGCAATTACACCACCTAGGTTTATAAATGTGCTAATAAACACATCCATGGCAACAATTTACAATTCTTTAGCAATACTAATTTCTAAACCTTCAGTAATATATTTAAAATTTGCGGATCAATTGCAATCTTTTCCAATAAGCCTTTTTGGGGCTTCAATTGCAGCAGCGGCACTTCCAACTTTTTCCAAAAACGCAAATCCAAATGATTCAGAGAAATTTAAAAAAGTTTTTATTACATCTTTACATCAAATGCTTTTCTTTGTCTTACCTTGTTCGGTTATTTTATTGGTCCTGCGAGTTCCTGTAATAAGAATTATTTATGGGGCCTCAAAGTTTCCTTGGGAGAGTACGGTAAAAACTGCCTATGTACTAGCCTTTTTTAGCATTTCCATTTTTTCACAATGTACAACTTTACTTATAAGTAGAGCTTTTTATGCTTTAAAAAACACAACAACTCCCCTTAAAACTACAGCAGTATTTGCACCCCTTAATTTGCTTTTATGCCTAGGATTTATAAACCTTTTAAATTGGGGGGCTTGGTCAATTGCTTTTGCGTATTCCATAACTTCTATAATAGAAACTTTGGTTTTGCTTGCACTCCTTGGAAAGACTTTAGGGGGATTTAACATTAAAGAGCTTTTATACCCTTTTGTAAAAATGAGTTATGCCTCTTTATTCATGGGAATTAGTTTATATATCCCCCTAAAAATACTAGATATATTTGTTTTTGATACAACTAAAACTCTTCAATTACTTGGCACCACAGGAGTTGCAGGAATTTTCGGTTTGGGGGCTTATCTACTTTTTACTAAGCTTTTAAAAGTGGAAGAGATTCAGTTAATGCACAAATTAATACGAAAGGCTGGTTTTGGAAAATCGCTACTTGAATCTCCTAAAGTATCTATGGTTACAGAAATAGAAAATTAAAAATACGGTATAATTGGTACAAATATGCAAGAGAATCTGCCCACAAAACCTACAAACTCAACTCTAAAGAGCAAGATAATAACCTTTTTTGTAGCCTTAATAATCCTTGCAGGCTCATCGGTTTTTATTTTGGAAAAATTATTTTCAGATTTTGAACCAACAGACCCCGTAAATACAGCAATAGACACGGATAAAGATGTTTCGTATAAAGGCGTAATTAAATATATTCCACCTGGATATTATTTTGATGAAAATATTAGTTATGAATTGGTTGATGAAAATAAAAATTCAATCATTCTTTTAAAGAGCAAAGATGATAAGCTAAAAGTTGCAGAGAATTTAACAGTTACAGTTAAAGGGACTAGAACAAAAACTACCGAAGGAGAGCCAATATTAATTGTTACAGAAGTAATAGTTTCAAATTAAAATATG
>CAZHSR010000048.1:0-4685 GCA_964535155.1 uncultured Candidatus Saccharibacteria bacterium | reverse complement strand
GAGAATATCAAGGAATAGGCGCAGAATTAGGCGTTAGGGATAATCAAATTATGGTAGTAGCCCCTTTGGATGGCTCTCCAGCAAAATCGGCTGGAGTTATGGCAGGCGATAAAATATTAAAAATAGAGGATGAAACAACCTTTGGACTTTCCCTAACTGAAGCAGTCTCCAAAATCCGAGGGGATGCCGACACAATAGTAACCTTGACCCTTCAAAGAGGAACCGCAGAACCTTTTGATGTCAAAATTACGCGTGGAAAAATCACAGTTTCTAGCGTGACCTGGGAAGACAAGGGAAATGGGCTTGCATACATTAGAATTAGCCGATTTGGCGGTGAGACAAACAAAGAATGGAATACAGCCGTTTCCGAAATTAACCTAAAAATGGCAGATTTAGACGCCGTTATTTTAGATGTGCGAGGAAACCCAGGGGGATACATGGATTCTGCCATTCACATTGCTTCCGAATTTTTGAAAAAAGACACAGTAGTTATGCATCAAGAAGACGCTTTAGGTGAAAGTTTTGAATATAAAGATTCGCGAACAGGCTCTTTTGAACGCTTACCCAAGGTGTTTGTCCTGATTGACGGTGGAAGTGCCTCAGCTTCTGAGATTTTAGCCGCAGGATTAAAGGAAAATCTTGGGGAATTGGTGACTTTGGTAGGGGAGAAGTCCTTTGGAAAAGGCACAATTCAAGATGCAAGAGATTTTAAGGATGGTGCAGGTTTGCATTTGACTGTGGCAAAATGGCTAACTCCTAATAAGAATTGGGTGCATGATAATGGAATTGAGCCTGATGTGGTTGTTGAATATACGGCTGAAGATTTTGAGGCTGGGACGGATCCTCAATTGGATAAGGTGTTGGAGTTGGCAGGGGAGTAGGCCTTTATTAACCCTATAGTGTTGACAGGATGCGGTTTTTTTGTTATCATACCCGTAAATTCACATAGTATGGAGGTTTGATATGTTTGAGAAAAATATGCGGAAGCTTTACGGTGGAATTTTTCTGTGTCTTATCGCCCTGATCGGGACTTTCCCAACGACACCTGTCCTGCTGGGAGCGATTGTTCTCTTCATTGTAGAAACAGCCATGTTTTGGCCTTATCTGCAGTGAATTTCTCATTCCCATGGTGCGAATCCATTCTTGGAAACCACAAGCACCATGGGATATTTTTTCGCCTATATAAGGCTTATGTTGGAGAAGTAACAGGGTTTTGAAGAAACTGTCAATCGGTTAAAACCCATAACTTATAATAGAATTGGATTCGCACCAAACACCCTATAGCACTTGACAGATCCGGAAATATATCCTATAATGTTCATGTTCGGTTGTTGCTCTTTGAAAATTATAAGCGGATTATATAGGTTGTGGGCACTGTGCTTTTAACTTTTGTTGAGGGTATAGTGTCCACAATCTTACAGACAGCAAGATTCCACTTCTAAGTGGCGTGTTCTTACACGGTGTGATCAAAATTCACAGCTGTCAAAAGGAGAGTATTGAGATGTTTAAGAGCGTTCAGAATCCCCAGATCCGGAAGTCTTTGGTAACGGTCATTGTTGTTTCAGTGAGCCTAGTGCTTGTCTCGATTGGCGTTTGTCTCTTCACAATCTTTGGAGGTGTGCATTACTGCACTCCTGTTGAGATTCCCGTCGAAGTCGAAAAGATTGTTGAGAAGACAGTGGAAGTCGAAAAAATCGTCGAAGTTCCCGTTGAGGTTGAGAAGATTGTTGAGAAGACAGTGGAAGTCGAAAAAATCGTCGAAGTCCCTGTAGAGGTTGAGAAAATCGTCGAAATCAACAACACCGAATGGAACCAGTTGTGGCAAGTCGTCGGCGTTGGTCATGATGTAAAAGCTGTACTGATAGCCTCCGCCCGCCCTTCTGGAGCCGTTGATTTGTTTCGTTGGGAAGGTCCTCTTCCAGAAGATACCGAGGAGGGGATGAACCATTACAGTGAGGTTTTGTCAGAAGCTGGTATTGCGAATCGCATGGGAATGTTTCTTGATCCCGCTGATCCCGCAGTTACCGCTCTTCTTGATGAACTTCAGTTGGATTGGCGTAATGCTCCTGTCATAAATAAGTAGTCCGTATCCCGTCAGTTCTAAGGCCCCTTGGCAAGAAAAGGAAAATGTTTTTTTATTCCTTTCTCTTGTCTTGGGGCCTTCTTGTTTATATAATGCTTTTATGCAAATTCACACTCCAAAACCCAACAAAAAAGCCCTATTAGGAACAATCTCATTACTTACATTCCTCCTCATTCTTGCCCAAATTTCGGGGGGAATACCGGTTAATAAATTTAAATTCCAAATAGAAAACTTTACCAAATCCCTTACAGAAAGTAAGAAATCCCAAGTTAAAGAGACCAAAATCCATCAACTTGTGGAAGAAGAATCGTCAATCATAGATGTAGTGGAAAGCGCGTCCCCTTCGGTGGTGTCTGTTGTTGTAAAGCAATTAAATTATGACTTTTTTAACGGTCCTTCCCTAACCGAATCAGGAATTGGGACAGGATTTATTGTTGACTCAAGTGGAATAATTGTCACAAATAGTCATGTAGTTAGCGATTCCAGTGGCGAATATTCTGTAGTTTTAAAGGACGGAACAAATTATGAAGTGGAAAAAATCCATTTGGACAGCACTTCTGACTTAGCCATTTTGGAAATTACAGCTAGAGGCTTGCCTGTCTTGGAATTAGCCGATTCCGACCAGCTAAAAGTTGGTCAAAAAGCTATTGCAATAGGCAACGCTTTGGGCAAGTTTCAAAACACTGTTACTGCAGGAATAGTTTCTGGAATTGGTAGAGAAATTACAGCTTCTGCAGGTTTTGGTGGGCAAGCTTCCTTTTATGAAGAGGTTATTCAAACAGATGCAGCTTTAAACCCAGGTAATTCTGGAGGACCTTTGCTTAATCTTTCGGGGCAAGTCATTGGAATAAATGTTGCAACTACGCCTTCTGCTGACAATATTAGCTTTGCAATTCCTTCCAATACTTTAAAGCCTATTTTAGAGACTTTTTTAGCCAATGGAAGGATTATTAGGCCTTATCTAGGGGTTTCTTATCAAGTTGTAACCGAAGAGATTTCCAAGTTACGAGATTTGCCCCAAGGAGCTTTTGTTTCTAGGGTTTATGACAATTCTCCCGCCGAAAAAGCAGGTTTGGAAAGAGGGGATATAATAACTAAGTTTGACGGTGTGACAATGGATGATAAGAATACTTTGGCTAGGTTGATAAGCAAGTCTTCTGTGGGAAAAACGGTTGAACTTTCTGTTGATAGAGAAGGGGAATTGCTGAGTCTTTATGCAAGTTTAGAGGAGGTTCCGGAGAACCTTTAATTTGAATATTTGGTGAGAAAGGAACCTTTTTTCTTCGACATTACGAGCAAAGCGAGTCGTGGAGAAGAAAAAATGGTTCCTATCTACTAATTTATTCAATATTTTTAGTTTTCCCCAAAATCTCATCCAACTCCCCATTTAACACCGTCACAACAGGATGAAAATTCTCATTAATTCTATGATCCGTTATTCTGTCTTGAGGAAAATTATAAGTGCGGATCTTTTCACTTCGGTCTCCGGTGCCCACTTGAGAAAGCCTTATTTCCGAAAGCTCATTTACTTTTTGCTCTTTCATCATCTCAAAAAGCTTTGTGGACAAAATATTTAATGCCTTATCACGATTTTTCCCTTGAGTCCGCTCTTCTTGGCACTCCACAACAACCCCCGTGGGGACATGCTTTAAACGAACTGCCGTAGAAACCTTATTTACATTTTGCCCGCCATGACCACCAGCACGGTAAAAGTCCATTTCTAAATCTTCTGGGCGAATATCCAATTGGATGTTTTTAAAAACTGGCAAGACTGCAACTGTAGCTGTAGAAGTATGAATCCTCCCTCCCGATTCTGTTACTGGCACTCTTTGCACTCTATGCACGCCCGACTCATTTTTCAAAGTCTCATAAGCTTTTGCCCCTTTTAATGACAAAATAGCCGTCTTTATTCCCCCTGCAGAATTTTCTGAAAAAAAAGTCTCAGAAACGCGCCATCCCTTTGTTTGAGCATATCTTGTGTACATTTTGTACAAATCCATTGCAAAAAGCCCCGCCTCATCTCCTCCTGTTCCTGCTCTTACTTCTAGAACCGCTTCATTAGGCGAAAGTTCCGGATCTCCTCCTTTTTTAACTTCGGTGTTATCTGATTGATACTCCAGAGCCTGTAGAGCCTCTTCTAAGTCCTTTTTTTGGTTTAAAAGGGCTTCCAGTTCTTGCGAGATCATTTCTTTCATACCTTCATCTTCAGCTTGACTTGCAAGAAGTTGAGTTTGGGTAATTTGTGTATCCAAATCGGTTATTTGATTTTGTAGGTTTTGTATTGCTTCTCCCATTTTTTTATTTTTCTATAGCCTTTAAACAAGGGAATAATAGCTTAATTTGGGGTATTTTGCGAGTTTTGGAAGAGGGAAGGGGATTGTGGGATTTATGCTTACAAATGAAAAGGCACCAAGGAGAAGATAAAGTAAAAACAATAATGTTTATCTCCTTGGTGCCAATGGGTCCCGGTGGGTGGCAGAAATCTTTTTTTAAACTTTGTTTCTTCTTTTTCGTTTTTCTGCGATGTTTTTTGATTTCTGCCACCCTGTCTAGGGTCTAAAACGAAGTGCACCACTTTAAGGTAATATTCCTACCTTAAGGA
>CAZHSR010000047.1:0-4686 GCA_964535155.1 uncultured Candidatus Saccharibacteria bacterium | reverse complement strand
CCATCAGGATCAGTAATTGTCACTATAGTGTTATTAAATCCTGCAAAAATATAAACTTTTCCAGTTTCTGTAACTTTTTGACCTTTATTTTTCTTTTTTGTTTGGTTTTGCTTTGTTTGTGCCATATTAATATTAAGTCTTACTTAACTTTCTCTTTAATCCTCCAACAGTCTTTTTCTTACCCTTGCTAGTTCTTGCATTGTGGCTGGTTCTTTGACCTCGCGAAGGCAGCCCTGCCTTATGCCTTGAGCCTCTGTAAGAACCAATATCTGTTAATCTTTTTATGTTTTGACGGACCATTCTTCGCAATTCTCCTTCAATTGGGATTGCTAAACTTTCAATTGCTTTATTTATAGAAGCAACTGCGGATTCATTTAACTCTTTTACTCTAATTTCTGGGTCAATTCCAGCTTTTTCTAAAATAGCATCAACATTTGATCTACCAACGCCTTTAACATAAGTTAAAGAGATTTTTGCTTTTTTATTATCTGGTATTTCAATTCCTGCTATACGAGCCATATTTATCCTTGTCTTTGATTATGCCGAGGAGTTCTCTTGCAATAAACATATAAAACACCTTCTATTCTTATTAAATTGCATTCTTTGCATCTTTTTTTAACCGATGGTTGTACTTTCATATTTATCTATATCTATAAGTTATTCTGCCTAAATTTAAGTCGTGGGGGGAAAATTCTACTTTCACCCTATCACCTGGCATTATTCTTATCTTAAACTTTCGGATTTTACCAGAAATTACGGCTAACACCTCATCTTTAGTATCTTCCAACTCAATTTTAAACATCCCTCCTGTTAGAGTTTTTGTTACTACTGCGTCTTTCTGTATAATATCTTTATTCATCTTAAGGACGGGGTAGATAATAACAAATCCCCAGCATAAGGTCAACCAATTTAATCAAATCTAGTAAAAACAACTGGGCCTTCTCTGGTTATTCCTATAGTATGTTCGAAAACAGCTGAAACACTGCCATCTAACGATTCTATTGTCCACCCATCATCATTTACTACTATATCAGAATTTCCCTTAGAGTAAATGACTTCTATAGCAATTGTCATACCTTCTTTTAAAACGGGACCTGTATTTGAGTTACCATAACATGGAACATTTGGCCTCTCATGTACTTTTTTACTTATTCCATGGCCAACTAGGTCTTGGGAAACTGAATAACCGTCTTTAGAAATTCGGGATTCCATTGCATAAGAAATATCTCCAATAGTATTACCTAATACAGCCGAATTAATAGCACTTTCTAGGGCTTCCTGACCCGCTTTAAGGAACTTTTCTTCATTATTAGTCCCAATTTCAATTGTCCAGCATTGATCTGAATTATAGCCATCTATATAAGCTCCAAGATCTATGCTTAAAATATCGCCTTCCTGCAATTTATATTCAGTTGGGAGTCCATGAACAATTCCTTGGTTAATGTTTATGCAAGTTGTAAAAGGATAGTTATCTACGCGTTTAAATGCTGGAAAAGCCCCATGGGAAAGGATAATTTCTTCCGCGATTTTGTCTAATTCTAAAAGGGAAGTACCTGCTTTTGCTTGTTGTAGGGCTGCTTTCAAAGCTAAAGCGCTAATTTTCCCAGCCTTTTGCATTGCCTCAAACTTTTTTTGATCCCCTTTATTCATTTTATCTTTAAGGCTTCTAGGGCAAGATCAAAGACTTCCTGTGGAGTTCCTTCTCCATCAATTTCTCTTAAAATTCCTTTTGTAGCAAAGTAGTCCAAAACTTCTTGTGTCTCAGAGTAATAGATTTCCAATCTAGTTTTTACGGCTTCTTCTGTGTCATCGGCTCTTTGGACAAGTTCGCCTTTACATTCTGCCAACATTTCTTTTGGAAGTGTGTAAATGTTATAGATCTTCCCATCGGATGAGCAGGTGCGCCTACCAGAAATTCTTTTAACGGAGGTTTCACGGGAAATTTTTATATTTAAAACGCCACCAAATCCAGGATCAAATTCGTCCAAATCACTCATCTGTCTTGCCCAACCATCTAAGATGTAACCATTTTTGCAATCCTCTTCAAGTACCCGTTCTTTTAAAAGTTCCGCGACCTTATCATTTGGAGCCAAAACTCCCTTAACCATGGCTGAATGCATTTCTTCATATAAATAGTGATCAGCAGGGATGTCACGCAAAACTTGACCAACACTTATTAAGGGAATTCCTAATTTTTCCGAAAGCTTTTCTCCTATAGTACCTTTACCGCACCCTTGAGGACCCATTAACAATAATTTCATGCTACAAATCCAATCCCAAATCAGATAATTGGCTTCTCATCTTTTTTTGCACTTTTTTATCTACATCTTTCATAACGGAATTAAGTAACTCTTTTAAATCACGAACCTCTTCGCCATTTATTTTTACCTCCTCGATTTTTTTGTCCCCTCTAATTCTAACTTCATAATCACCAGAAGAATCGGAGATACTAATTTCTTCTAATTGTTTTTGAATTTTTGATTGAGCCTTTCTAAGCTCATTCATTTTTTTAACTTTATCTAGCATAAATGGATTATATCAACTATCTTAAATAACTACTGTAATCTCTGGTTGTCTTTAAAGAATCTAATTGACGCACTGTTTCAAGCACCACCGAGACCACAATGAGTAAACTTGTTCCACCTACTGTAAGTCCTGAAAAGCCTAAAATACTTCCCATTATGTAAGGTAAAATAGCAATTAAACCCAAAAATAGAGCTCCCCAAAAGGTTAAACGAACAATAACTCCCTTTAAATGCCTTTCGGTTGATTTACCTGGTCTAATACCAGGAATAAATCCGCCTCTTTTTTTAACATCGTCAGCAATCTTTTCGGGATCAAACTGAATAAATGTGTAAAAAAATGTAAACGAGAAAACTAGCGCAAAGTACAATATGTTGTACAAAACGGATTCTGAGTGAATATATAAAAACAAAAAGTCTCCTATTGCGGTCAATACAGCATTTCCCGAAGCTTGCAAAGGACCTGCCACCAAAGAAGGCACAGAGACCAAGGAAACGGCAAAAATAATAGGAATTACGCCTGCTTGATTTACTTTTATAGGTAAATAATTTGTAACTTTAGAGGAGTTATTTCCTCTACGGCCATATTCAATTCCAATATTGCGGGTTCCTTCGTTTACAAGTACTACCCCTAAAACAATTAGCAGAGAAAACAACACAAATAAAATGCTCATTACATAAGCGGAAGTAAATCCAAAAGTAAAGTTTAAGACAGCATTTGGCAACTGACTAATGATTCCAACAAAAATTAAAATGGAAATACCATTACCTAAGCCGTGTTCTGTCACCAAATCGCCAATCCAGGTTAAAAGCATTGTCCCTCCCAATAAGGTTAGCAACAATAAAACAATAGACAGGGGGTCATTAAAAGTTAAAATCTCAGAACGATTTAACAGAAAGTACATTCCATAACCCTGCAATAGAGCCAAAGGGACTGTAGCCAATTTTGTGTACATATTTAGCTTTTCTCTGCCATACTCGCCTTCTTTAGAAAGCTCCTCAAGAGAAGGAATTACCATGGTTAAAAGCTGAAAAACGATTTGAGCATTAATATAAGGGCCTACCCCCAAAGTTACAATTGAAAAATTTCTTAAAGCACCGCCACTAAAAATATCAAATAAACCCAAGATCTCACTTTGGCTTAGAAATTGCTTTAAAATCTCAATATTTACTCCTGGTACAGGAATATGAGCAAGTATTCTAAAAAGGGCAATAACAAAAAAAGTGAATAAAATCTTTCTACGAATCTCCGAATTTTTTAGTATTTTAGCCATTAATTATTTTTGAACCGCTTTCCTCAATTTTGGTTTTGGCGGAAGCAGACATTAAGAAACCTGAAAAGGTAAGTTCTTTTTCTAAGGCACCATTGCTTAAAACTTTTACACCTCTTTTTGGGACACTTCTTAAAATGCCCTCTTTTACCAAATCCTGAGGAGTTACTATAGAACCTTTTCTAAAAGAGTTAAACTCTTTGAGAGAAACGCTCACAATATCTTTAGATCTAGGGTTTTTAAATCCCCCAATATGGGGAAGCTTCTTAAACAAAGGTTCTTGGCCACCTTCATATCCAAGAGGAGGTCTACCCCCTGTTCGTGATAACTGGCCTTTTGCGCCTCTTCCAGTTGTATGCATTCCTTTTCCACTACCACAACCGCGTCCAACTCGCTTGGCACTTTTAATTTTTCCTAATTGTTCTTGTAATTTACTTAATTCCATATTTAACCTTTTATATCTTGCACCTTAAGCTTTTGCAATGCCTTCAAAGTACATCTTGCATTTAGTGTTTTATTATTACTACCCAAAATCTTAGCCGAAGCATTTTTTATCCCCGCTAATTCTAAAACTGTACGGACTGTACCTCCAGCTATTAATCCGGATCCTTCTGGTGCGGGCTTAATTAGAATTCGGGAAGCGCCAGTCTTTGCGGATACTTCATGGGGTAAAGTTTCTCCAGAAATCTTTAAATCTACAATACTTCTATTTGCATAAGAAACCGATTTTTTCACTGCGGATTGGACATCAACAGCTTTAGCTAAACCTATTCCTATTTTCCCAGATTTATTTCCAATTACTACTAAAGCACTAAATCCCATTTTATCTCCTCCAGTCGTCTTTTTAGAGACTCTTTTTATTTCTACAACTTTTTCTTCAAACTCACTTTCCT
>CAZHSR010000046.1:4598-4852 GCA_964535155.1 uncultured Candidatus Saccharibacteria bacterium | reverse complement strand
TTTGAGATATTGTGCATGTGCTTTTCCCTTCATGTTTTGAACATCTGCAACATAGCTATCATCTCTGGCAGCATCCCTATGAGATCTGTTATGAGTTTTATCATGTGGCCTTGGTTTAACACCACCTCTCCAGCCTTGTTTTATTTTCCAATCTCCCGTTTGATCTATCGCACCTATAGCCCTTCCCTGAGTTAATTCCTTCTCTGCTTCGCGTTCTCCCTCAGCTATTTCGGTTTCATATTGCAATGCCTCTG
>CAZHSR010000046.1:0-4588 GCA_964535155.1 uncultured Candidatus Saccharibacteria bacterium | reverse complement strand
AGTTGTACAAACCTGGATTTGCTTCTTCCAAGGGGATTCCTCCAGGATATTCGTTCCAATACGCATCCAATTCTCTTGAGGTTTCTTCATCTAATCCTAACAAACCCTTAATTTTTGCAACACTACTTCCATTTTCTTCCTTGTCCCAATAGATATTATTCAAGAGGTCTTCAAGAGTCGGTTCTCTCTCCTCTCCCAGATCAATATCTCCTTTTTCATAAGCTTTTTCCAATTCCTCTCGCTCTAGAATTTCTTGATCTTGTTTAAACCAATCTGGAATGTCTGCCAAACTTGTAATTCCTTCACTCCCATTTTTCATATATTTTAAAATCCTTTCTTTTCCTTTTTTCTTAAAAACCTAATACACCACCAAATTTTTAGTTGCACCCACAACCAAAAAACTTGGGAATTCCTTTTTATAATCCAAATATTCCTTATCCTGAATCAAATCCCCTTTTGCATGTTCCGTACTTATTTCCACAAAATTAGTTATTTCAAATTTATGATCGGTTAGCTTTTTTACATAATATTCCAAAGGTCTATGATATGAAACTATCCCTTTGTCGCCATACAAATGATTTTCAAACTGAAATTCACTTTTATATTTTTCTAGTCTTAAATAATACTCATTTCCTTCTTTTACACTTTTTCCGGTTTGAGTCCATGGATGGGGGATTGAGAAGACTAATTTTCCACCAATTTGAATAACTCTGGAAATTTCATCTATTGTTTCTGAAACATGTTCAATATCATGAAAGGACATGTTACAAACTACAAAATCAAATTGATTGCTTGCCACTCCTTCCATATTTGCGGCGTCTCTAACTAAGAATTTAATTCCAACTTGACCAAATTTTTCTTCGGCAATTTTAATAAGTTTTTCGGAAATATCTACGCCAACAACATGTGCTCCTTTAGAATGTAAAATTTTGGAAAAATAGCCTTGTCCACAGGCAAGATCTAGTACATTGTAATTTTTAACATTGCCCAGAATTCCTAATACAACTGGATTTATATATGTTTTGTGATGAAAGTCTCCGGAGTCTCCTACAAGTTCATCGTATTCTTTTGCAACGCTATCCCAATTGGAGGTTTTGTTCTTGAGCAGATTGAACATATTTTAATATTACTACATTTCTAATATAGCTTTAAATTCTTCTTGTAATAAAGTTTCTTTTTCTAGTAGTCTGGCCGAAACTTTGTCTAGTAATTCCCGCTTCTCTTTAAGAATTTCTTTAGCCCTGTTGTAAGCTCCTTCCACAATTTTAGCCACTTCTCTGTCCACTTTGGAAGCGGTTTCTTGACTAACTGTGTGATATTCTCCCATTTGCTTTGCAAGCCAAATGCTTTCTTCGTCGTGTCCATTAAAAGAAATTGGTCCTAAATCACTCATTCCATATTCCGATACCATTTTTCTGGCTAATTTTGTTGATCTTTCAATGTCATCAGAAGCGCCACTTGTAAATTCTCCAAAAACTAAATCTTCTGAAGCTCTTCCTGCTAGCATTGCGGAAATTACAGAAAGTAGGCGAGTTTTTGTTTCTTTGTATCTGTCCCTCTCTGGAGGAAAGCTTGTGTGTCCTAAACTTCCGCCTCTTGCGGTTATGGAAATTCTATTTACAGGATCCATTTCTGGAAGGAATGTTGCCACAAGGGCATGTCCTGCTTCATGATACGCTGTCACTTTTCGTTCGTCCTCTGATTGCAATGTCTTTTTTTCTGGTCCTAAGGTTACTTTTATAGAAGCCTCTTCCAAATCCGCTTCGGTTATAGCAGGTTTTTCTGTTCGTGCTGCGATGATTGCCGCTTCGTTTAGCATATTTTCAATATCGGCTCCGCTAAACCCAACCGTCTTTTTTGCCAACAACGGAAGGTTTACATCTTGGGCCAAGGGTTTCCCAGTGGCATGGATTCTTATTATGGCTTCTCGGTCGGTTAGGTCGGGAAGGCTTATGGAAACGCGGCGGTCAAACCTTCCAGCGCGGACAAGAGCGGGGTCGAGCATGTCAGGGCGGTTGGTGGCGGCAATAACAATAACATTAGCTCTAGGGTCAAATCCGTCCATTTCGGTTAAGATTTGATTTAAAGTCTGTTCTCTCTCATCATGCCCTCCGCCAATTCCCATGCCTCTTTGGCGACCAATGGCGTCTATTTCGTCAATAAAAATTAAGCTTGGTTGTGAGGCTCTTGCCATTGCAAATAAATCCCTTACTCTTGCAGAGCCAACTCCAACAAGCATTTCCATAAATTCGCTTCCAGAAACGCTGTAAAAGGGGACATCTGCTTCGCCTGCAATGGCCTTTGCAATCAAAGTTTTTCCAACTCCTGCAGGTCCTACAAGTAAAACTCCTTTTGGAATGCGAGCGCCTAATTTTCTATATTTATCTGGATGCTTTAAAAAGTCTACAATTTCTGTAACCTCTTTTTTGGCCTCTTCATTTCCTGCTACATCAGCAAAAGTAATTTTCGTTTTACCTTTTTGGAAGAGTTTTGCTTTAGATTTTCCAAACGAAAGCATGTCTCCCCCCGCACCTTTCATTTTGCTTAGGAAAAAGATTAAGATAAAAATAGGCAGGGCAAAGGATAAAATTGTGGGCAAAAGTTCTACCCAAACTGGAGGTTTTTCCACAGTGTATTCACCAGGGATTTTTGAAACATCCAAGTCGTGATTTGTTAAAATTTCTGAAAAACTAACGGATGATTCCTTTTCCGTAGCCAATTTTGTGCCATTTTTTAATTGCACTTCCACTGAATCACCTATTATTGTAATGTTTTGCACTTTTTCCTCTCGAATTAGCTGCAAAACTTCATTTAGTGGTTTTTGTTCTAGCTTTGGGGTTAAAGCGCTTGGAGTAGCAATTATCCAAACCATGAAAAGCAGGAATACATAAAAGAAGATGTTTTTATAAAATGGGACTTTCTCCATAACTAAAGGATTTCCATTTTTTACTTGACCTTTTTTGTTCTTTTTTGGAAGCTCTTTTTTCTTGGAATTTATTTTATCCACTAGCTTTTTTTCCTCTTCTTTATTTGTTTTCATATCAAATTTTTTGGGCTTTGTGATTATACCTTAAACCAAATCAAGTTTCATCGCTTCTTTTACCTCCGCCAAAGTCTCTTGCACTTCCTTTCTTGTCTTTTCTGTTCCTCGCTGGATGATTTCCCGCACTTCCTCTAAATGGTTTTCATAATAGGAATATTTTTCTCTAATTGGCGCCAAAAAAGTATTTATTGCTGTATGAAGTTTTTCTTTTACTTCTACATCCCCAACAGTTCCTTTTGTATAGCGATCTTTTAAATCTGCTACCTCTTCCGCATTGGGATTAAAAGCGTCATGATAAATAAAAACTGGATTTCCTTCCACTGTCCCTGGGTCTGTTGCTCTAATCCTATTTGGATCCGTGTACATGCTCATAACCTTTTGTTTCAAAGTTTCTTCGGTTTCGTTTAAGAAAATAGTATTCCCCAGCGACTTTGTCATCTTAGCGTTTCCGTCTGTCCCAATAAGGCGCGCCACCTTTCCAATGAGCGGTTCTGGCTCTACAAAAACTTCTGCATAAGTGGAATTAAATTTTCGGGCTACTTCTCGCGTCAACTCAACATGAGGAAGCTGGTCTTCTCCAACAGGGACTAAATCTGCCTTTACACCAAGAATATCCGCTGCTTGTAAAATTGGAAAATTTACAAATCCTAGGGAAAAAGTGTCTCCCAAATTTTTATCTCTAATTTCTTCTTTTAAAGTAGGGTTTCTTAAAGCACGATTATGCGAAGTGAGCATGCTAAAAATTATTCCTAACTGGTAAATCTCAGGAATTGCTGATTCAGGAAAGAAATTGGTTTTTTTTGGGTCCATTCCAACCGAAAGATTTGCAATAACCACATCAAAAACCGATCTGGCTATTGTCTCGGGATCCTCCACATATTTTGGATACGCAAAAGCATGCATGTCGGCAATAATGATAAAGGTCTCGTAATCTTTTTGGAGTTTTACGCGATTTTCTAAGGATCCAACAAAATGGCCAAGATGTAGCTTTCCTGTGGCGTTGTCTCCTGTGAGTATTCGTTTTTGCATATTTTTATTGGCGTCTCTTGGCGAAGGATTTTTCATGTGTATAGCATATCATAAAGGGGTTTTTGAAGCTTTTTTTGGATTAGTAAAAATAATGCTTGTGCCTTTGTAGTTTTTTCTTTATTATTAGGGCATGCCCAGACATGAAGGAAGAAATGAACCATCTTTAGAAGCTGTAGGTAGAACTCAATATGTTGGGGAACCTACCTCAATTTCAGGAGACCCTTATAGTTCAGCAATAGCTGCGAATCTTTCCAAAGCCGAGGGATTTGTTGATCCCAAGAACCTTCCTGAAGGACTTCGTGACTATTTGTACCCTGAAAAGCCTCGTGTTATGGCAGAAGAAGAAATGGATGATTCTCTGCTCCTTTTATCTATGGCTGTTTTTCCTAATGCGGAGAAGGGTATAGATTTACTTAAAAACTCTCCCTTTTTTGAACAAGAAAAACCCCCACTTCAGTCAATGCGTTCTGTCAGAACTTATGACATTATGGCTAAAGATATTCCCCCAGAATTACA
>CAZHSR010000045.1:4583-4940 GCA_964535155.1 uncultured Candidatus Saccharibacteria bacterium | reverse complement strand
AAAGGATGCTTTAAAAGCACAGGCTGTTGCAGGAAGATCTTATGCCTACAGATTTGTTAAATCTGGAAAATGCATTTGTACCAGTGAAAGTTGCCAAGTTTTTAATAAAGGGAAAAGCGATAATCCCCCTGAGGCGTGGAAAAATGCTGTTGACGATACTGAAGGCGAAATCCTGGGAGGAGATGTTGTTGCTTATTACTCTTCAACTACAGGAGGGTATGTAGAGCCCGCAGGATGGGATTTAGACGGATCTTCCTGGCCAGGGGATGCCTACGAGAAAAAAGCGGGGTCTCCTTGGTTTTACAAGGCCTGGTACACAAAAACTTATAACAATAATTCCGACACTTGCGGAACAGG
>CAZHSR010000045.1:0-4573 GCA_964535155.1 uncultured Candidatus Saccharibacteria bacterium | reverse complement strand
GTTAAAGGAAAAAGAAATGGCAGATATCTTAAATTCTTGGGTAGTTTGGAGAAAAGGAGAAGATGGCGATAAAAAGCATGTTAGCCCCGTAACTACTTCGTGTTGGGGAGGAGACCCTTATTCACTGGATGAAATGGCAGAAAAAGCTGGGAAATATGGGGATGCTTTTACTTCCATTTCTGGGGTGAATAAACCTACTTTTAATTCCGGAAAAACAACCGAAATTTGCTTTGATACAAATAATGGCAAAACTTGTATAAATGGGGAGGAATTCAGGACTGTGTTTAATTTGCGAGCACCAGGGTATGTGGCATTAAGGAGTCGGCTATATGACATTGAGCACGAAAAATAGGGATATATCCTATAACTTGAGGGATTATCCCTCGAATTATAGGGTGAATGTTCGCATCAAAACAGGATTGTGTTAAATTATCCTAATGGGTACTCAAAGAGTAAAAAGCTTTATAAGGTCAATTAAAACACCCAAATTTCTCCTAGTCCTCCTCCTAGGAATTTTCCTTTTATTTAAACCCCCCATTGACCCCGACTTTGGTTGGCACTTTAAATCCGGGGAATACATGATCCAAAATCGGCAGTTTTTAAGAGAAAACATTTTTTCCTACACAATGCCAGATTACAAGTGGGCAAATTCGTATTGGATTCCTCAAATAGTAATGTACAGTCTTTATTCTTTGAGCCAAACAATAGGAATAACAGGAGACATTGGCATGGGACTTATTTTAAGTACACTAGCTTCCTTGGCAATTTTGGCAATTCTAAAAAAGGCCCCACTAAAAAAATGGCAAATTGCTACAGGGGCACTTTTTATTTTCTTTTACACATCCCATTTTACAATTGCAGTACGACCTCTGCTTTTTAGCACTGTTTTCATGCTTTTTTTGTTACATACAATTTTGCATAAGCCTCAAAATATTAAGTTTTTGCCAATTCTGTTTTTAATTTGGGCAAATTCCCATGCCGATTTTACTTTAGGCCTCTTTATTTTGGGGCTTTTCAATATTCAAAAACTTTTATTTGAAGGCATAAAAAAAGAGAATCTTGTAACGCTTGTGTCTTCCCTTGCTTGTGTAGCAATTACTTTGGTAACTCCATATGGAACTTTCTTATGGGAAACGCTTTTAAAAGAAACCCATCCTTTACAATTTTCTCACATCATGGAGTGGGTTCCTTTAGAAAATAAAAGTTACTTGCCAGTTTATTACATTGCTTCGGGATTAATACTTGCCTCTGTTATTGAAATGAAAGAAAAAAAGAAAAACTTATGGCTAATTATTAGCACTTGTTTCTTTTTTATAGCTTCAGTTAGAATGGCTTACTTTGGGAGGGTTTTTGTACTTTTAGGAGTGTTCCCTTTGTTAAATTTTTTGAACCAACTTTCGGGGGATTTTGCAGGATTCAAAAAATTTCTAGGGGATACAAATTGGAAAAAGGTTTTGCTGACAAATAAAGTAATTGCAGGACTGGTAGTAGCGGTTTCAATTGGGCATTTTGGAGAAAATCTTTATAACGCCTCACTGGAAGAGAGATGGGCAAAAAAAGCAGGACACCCTTATGAAGCAGTGCAAAAAATTAAGCAAGAGGGCTTGAAAGGGAATATGTTTAATGAATATTCTTGGGGAGGGTACTTGATTTGGAAGCTACCGGAGCATAAAGTCTTTATAGATGGGCGCATGCCTTCTTGGAGGGATGAAACGGGTTATTCGATTTTTGAGGAGTATTTGGAAATGAAGAAAAGAACAGCTAGTTCAGATGAGTGGGATAAATATAATATTAAATGGGAAATAACGGAATCTGGCTGGGAAGTTAGGTAAACCTGACGAAATACAAGTAAAGAAATAGTAGATAACAGATTTTTAATATGCAGTACAAAACTAAGGAAATTATCAATAACTTTTTTGAGACAGGACTTGCCTACAAAGTAGGGATACCTCTGATACTCAATCTATGTATTCTCAGCTATCTGATTTCAAAAGCAAATATTTTTATACCCTTAAAAGGGCACCCCTTTGAACTTACTGCTAATGATTCTTTCTATTCAATAAGTGCCTTCATATTTGTAAACATATTTTTTGTGCTTCTTAACAAAGATAAAGATTTTCCAAAATCAGAGAGATTAGTACTTGGCTACTTTTTAATTCTCGCAATTCCCTTGCTCTTTATAAAACCGTTATTCTCTCAAGACATATATAAAAATCTCATTCTCTCAAAGGGATATGTTTATAATAATACAAATCCATACACAACATCCCCAGAGATGTTAAACGAATACGATACCTTAAATTATCTGCATAAATGGCAACATGTACCAATGATTCACCCACCAATATCCGTCTATTACTTCTCATTACCTTATCTGATTTCTACATCAGACATATTTGCAATAACATTTTTAAGAATAGTTTCTCTAGCATTACTTATAGGGATATTTCAAATTCTAAAAAAACTGGTAAAAATCCATGATAAAAGTATAGTGCTGCTATATAAACATGTAATCGCACTGACTCCGTTTGTGCTAATAAATGCAGTACTAGACTTACATAACGACTTGTTATTAGTACTTCCCATAGTTTTGGGATATTATTTTTTAGAAAAGAAAGCATATCTTAAAAGTTTTATATCTCTATTAATTGGATTTCTTAGTAAATACGCAAGTATTAGTTTAATCCCAATAGTACTATTTGCACTTATAAAGGAAAAGAATAAATCGTCCACAAAGAAAATAACTAGCATAGCAATACTGGCAGTAAACGGAATATTTATTACTTTTATATGCTTTATTCCCTTTTTAGATGCAGGTAAAAATCTTATAGGGGGGACATCTTATGTCACAAGATTAGTAAATATACACCAAACTACTCCCATAACTTATATTGCTTCTCAAATTTTTTCCCCTTTCTTTATTCGGTTTGGGGGACTCTTAATAGCCTCTCTTCTGGGAGTAATACTCTATTCAAAAAATAAATATATAGATTATTTTCTTTGGCCAATTCTATTTATTATCGGGGCAACAACCACATGGTTTATGTGCTGGTATATCCTATGGACATTACCCTTTATTATTATAAAGATGAACGAAAAAAACTGGGGGATGCTTATAGGAGCTATATATATTTTTCTTTTAGATCTAGCCGGATTAGGAACTTTCTTTCCCTCTATTCTAGTTCTTTTAGGGGCTCTTATAATCCTTATTAAGAAAACTGGGTATCAGATTAGAACAAACCCATAATACTTTTAATACAGAAGGTCGCTGGCAAAGTGCTATAATACCACCACAATGATAAACCTACTCAGCTCATTCATCAAAAACCCCTCCAAGACCCGATACGATGGCGAAGACAGCGATGAGCACATACTCTATCTTTTTAGAAGGTGTTTTATTACAAACCTAAAATGGATTTCCACAGTAATTTGCATGTTATTTGTTCCTTTTGTTGTAAGTCTTTTTTATACACCAGATACCTTCACAGGGGACCTCCCAATTTCTCCTTTATTTGCTGGGATTTTAGTCATCTTTTGGTACATTATTACTTTTGGCTACCTCTTACATCACTTTTTAATCTGGTACTTTAATGTTTACATTGTTAGTAGCAAAAAAATCGTGGACATAGACTTTAGAGGCTTAACTTACAAAAACATTTCTGAAGCTCCTATTAAAAACATCGAAGATGTTACTTCCAATGTCTCTGGATTCTTTGGAACTACTTTTAACTATGGCTATGTGGACATTCAAACTTCGGCAGAAAAAAGGGAATTTGAGTTTGAAAATGTTACTAACCCTGCAAAGATAAGAGATTTAATATCTGATTTGGTAGAAAAGGTAAAAAATGGGCACAGGCATTAATTTTGATATTTTTAAAAGTTTTGAAATTATATTGCACTATGCAATTCTTTTCTTGCAAGCGGTTTATATAATGATTGCTTTTATCCAAACGCGACAAGTAAAACTTATGAATAGTAGCTTTAAGACGCCTCAAGCGGGTGTATTTAGAATCGTAGCACAATTACACTTGTTAGCAGCAATAGGAATATTTTTTGTATCTCTAATGCTCCTGCTGTAAAAATAAAAAATGCCCAAATCTTTAATAGGAAAAACGCAAAAAATTACTCCAAAATTAAATCCAACTGAGAATGCTTTTTCTTATGCTATAAACATTTCGCCTGATGAAGAGGATTCAATAAATAAGCGAGGGCATTTGTACGCAGTTTTTGAGCTTATTGACACAACAAAATATGAAACAGACCTGACTATTAAATTGTTAAAGGATATTCTGGGAAAGTCTTATTATCATTCGGAAAATGCTTCGCCGATTCAAGCTTTAGAAAAGGCTATTGCGGATGTTCGAGAGGATATTTTGCATTTGCAGGATTCAGAAAATGAGACAGAAGAAGAAGAAGAAGAAGAAGAAGGTGGAAAAGTGGAACTTAACATTGTGGCTTCTGTTTTATGGGCAGGAGTTTTATATACAGTAAAACCTGGTAAAGGGAAAATTTCAGTTGTGCGTGGCGGGGATTTTAAAAATGTGGAAATGGTTAAGGAGGGGAACTTTTCGGT
>CAZHSR010000044.1:2954-5119 GCA_964535155.1 uncultured Candidatus Saccharibacteria bacterium | reverse complement strand
ACAAAAAACTGCAAACCCATCCATGAGGTGACACCCACTGCTAAAGATTTTGAAAAGAGATCGGGGGCGGAAGAAGCTATTGAAAAGCCTTGATATATTAAATATGAATACAACAGAACAAAGGAAACTGTGCCAATGAAGCCCAGCTCTTCGCCGATAATTGCAAAAATGGAATCTGAGGCTATTTCTGGTAAATACTGGTACTTTTGCCTAGACTGGCCAATTCCTACTCCAAAGGGACCGCCGGAACCTAAAGAAATTAAAACTTGGCGAGTATGATACCCCGAGGAAAGTGCTGTATCTGCGGCATCACTTCCAGAGAGTAAAGTTAAAAACCTTTGCCTTCTATATGGAGAAGCTAAGATAAAAAGCAAAAAGAGCATAATTAGCGCTGGTCCCAAAATATACAAAGGCTTTAATGAAGCTCCAGAACCAAAATAAATTGCCACTGAGATTAGCAAAATTAAGGAAGCTGTGGACATATTTGGTTGCAAAATTATCATTCCAAAGACCAGGGCGACTGGAAGGAAAAAGGAAATGAACAGGGTTTTTTCATCTTCGTTCTTGGTATTTGCAAATTTCTTGTAAACTAGAGCCGAAATAAAAAGTATGGTTGTCATTTTTGCCAATTCGGAAGGTTGCAGGCTCAAAACTCCTAACAATGGAATTTCTGGAAGAGGCGCGGAATTTATATGAAGCCATCTGTAAGCACCATTTATACAAGGAACAAAAGCTCTGGAAGCGGAACATTCAAAGAGGTTTAATTGAAAGGTAAAAAAGCCAAAAAACGAAAGGATTAGCAGTAAAAATAGGGTCCCTACAAAAAATACGGAGGCATATTTTATCCAATTTTTATAATGAGAAAAGTAAAAGAGCAAAAAACCAACAAGGCCAATTACCACCCATCCTAAGTGTAAAAAAGTAAATTTATAAGGCGAGCCATAAATACTTTGCGAATAAAAAACTGTGGAATTGTAAATTGCAAAAATTCCTAAAATTAACAGCGAAAACACAGTAATTAAAAGTGGAGTAGTTTTTTGATAATTTTTTGCAGTCTTTTGCTTTCTAAGGGGCATCTTTAGTTAGAAAAATTATAACAGGGCGACAAAAATACCTAGAAAAGCAAAGAAAATTCCAAAAAGCCAAAATCGCATGGTAACTTTTGTTTCTGGCCAACCTAAAAGCTCAAAGTGATGATGAAGCGGAGCCATTCTAAACAAGCGTTTCTTGGTCAACTTTACAGACCAAGACTGAAGTGGGCTAGAAATCCCATCGGCTATGAAGACTGCTAAAAGAATGAAAAGTGCGAACTCACGATGCATAATGATTGCTAACATCACCAAAACCGCACCCAAAACATGCGAGCCAACATTTCCCATGAATACGCGTGCTGGGTGAATATTAAAGTACAAAAACGGGATGAGGGCGCCAACAAATGTGGCAATAAAATTTGCCAGCGAAAAATAGCCTAAAACTACAGCCAAAACCCAATAGGCACAAAGCGTAATGAAACCAAGACCACCTGCCAAGCCGTCTAAACCGTCTGTGAAGGCGACAAAGTTTAGGATTGTAATAAAGAGAAGAATTATAAATATTGGGTAGAAAAGTCCTAGGTTAACATCGCCTAGGAGGGGGAACCAAATTGTGTGCCAGCCAAGTTTAAAATATGTCCAGTAAGCTACGAATCCCCCTATGCCTAAATGAAAAAGAAATTTTTGATAGGATTGGAGTCCTTTATCCGCTCGGCTACCTAAAACGGAAAAAAACTCTTTAAATGAGGCGAGGAATTTGCCTAGAATTTTGTTGATGGGGCGGGTTATTGGGGAAAAGAGGCGAAGGATTGGGAGTTTTAAAGGATTTTCCTCTGTAACGGAACTTGTAGACCTGAAAACTTTTGTAAAATCTTCTATTAAGCCAAAAAGGGCGGCTAACGAAGCTACAAAAATTGGAAAAAGGGTTTGAGTTCTGGAACGATTGAAAATAAAAGTAATCAGGGAAACGGCAAAAATGAAGACTAGGCCTCCCATTGTAGGAGTACCCTTTTTCTTTAAATGAGTAGTGGGGCCATCTTCTCTGATTCTTTCGCCCATTTGAAAGGTATAAACGAATTTTATCCAGATAGGGTAAAGGATTGCGGAAATTATTAATGCTGAAAAAAGATATAG
>CAZHSR010000044.1:0-2854 GCA_964535155.1 uncultured Candidatus Saccharibacteria bacterium | reverse complement strand
ACAGGCCGAAGGGTGGTAGGTCCTTGGACTGTAATGGCTTCTTCTTGAGTGACTTCCCCATCAGAGGGGTCTGACTTCAAACCAATTTTCCCACCCATCCTGTTTAAATCACGCACATAATCCCAAACGCCACTGTAAACCCCTTCGGTTAGAGTGCTGGTACCTTCAGCTTGAGTGACTAAAACACATAATGCAGGCATCCAATCGGTTATAAACCCGGGAGCAGGATTAGAAGTTACATCAACAGATGCAAAAGCCTCACCGCCATGCCAAACTGTTAAATCATTGCCTTGAAATTCAAAATTTGCACCCATTTTATTTAAAACGCTTAAAAATGCGGCAACAGAAATTTTGTCAACATTTTTAATCGTAACCGTGCCTTTAGTAATCAAAGCAGCAACAGCAAAAAAGACCACTTCATTTTTATCCGCCTGAACTTCAAATAGTCCGCCTCTAAAAATATTCCCACCATTAACCTCAATTCTTCTAGATTCCGTGCGACTGACATTTCCCCCAATCAAACTCAAAAAATCGATTAAGTCATCAATTTCTGGCTCTTCAGCAGCATTATTTATGACAGTTGTCCCCTTTACAAACAAGGCTGACAAAATTGCATTTGCTGTACCAGAATGAGTATTTGATTTAAAACTTATATTTTTGGCTTCCGCATCAGAAGTTTCAAGGCTGATCCAATCAGAATCCTCGGTTACTTTAAAGCCTAAATCCTCCCAAACCGAAATAAACCTGTCGATTGGGCTAACTTTTTGTAAAGTATTAACGGGCTTGGGAATTACTGCTTTTCCAAATCTAAATAACAAAGGTCCAGCAGCAAGTAAAGCTGTTCTATTTTTAGAACCTATTTCAAAAGGAATTCTATGAGTGTTTACTCCAGAAGTATCAATCTTAAGCTTGTTATCCCCTACCCAAGTGCATTTTCCACCAAGAGATTCAATTAAAGCAATGTCGTTTTCCACAAAGCCTACTCTAGGAACATTTTGTAAAGTTACCTCTTCTGAAGCATATAAAGAAGCCAAGATTAATTTTGAGGCAGAAATAGCAGAACCAGAAGGAGTAACAGAGCCATTAAGAGAAGCTTTTCCTTCCACTTTTATAGAATGCATAAAATAAAAAAACTCTTATTCCGCCAAATAGATCAACCAAAGAGAGTTAAAAGAAAAAAGAATTCCTAGGACTATTGTGCCTACAAAAATAACCTTTTCCATTCCCCTTTTTGACCTATATCCTGCTCCAGCACTAACAGCAGAACTTAATCCGCCTTCCCTTGACTGCACCAATACAAATGCAGTTAATAAAAAAGAAATAATTATTTGTATTATTTTTAGTGTTGTTAACATTTATTTTTTTCCTGAACACAACCAATTAAAGAACCCGTACATTATACTAAATACTAGACAAGAAGCTACTAAGGATTCTATAGGGCTTAAATACTTGGAAGGTAGAACAAAATCTGTAACTCGAACTTCGGGAAGGATTGTGGAAACAACAGTGAATCCGTCTATTAAAGTAGCAGAAATATAAATTGTTAATCCCGCTAAAATTACTCGTAAAAGTTGGCCACCAAGACCTTTTGTGGGAAATCCTAAGATTTTAAAGACTGGAAATATGAAAAATTGGACTAGGCAAAGGGCTAAGGTAAATAGGATGTAAGGGCTGGAAAATTCTCCTGCGTATTTAAAGCCTCCTACAAGATATTGGGTTAAATAAAGTGCTAAGAAGGTGAGGAAGTATGTTCTAATAAAGGGCTTCATAATAATAGTATATCAATTTATGCAATTCTTTTTAAACGCAACTTATGGTGATAATCTTGCGCAAATCTGTGTGACTCATCTCGCAGGCGAATTAGCAATTTTAAACCCTCGCTTTCTTTTGGCATTTTAACTTGAGTGTACTTTTCGCCATCAAAATAAACCAAAATCTCTTCCTTTTTTGTAAGGCCTACAACTGGGATATGGTTTAGATTCATTTTCTCTAGCACCTGCAACACAACCGAAAGTTGCGGAGCTCCACCATCCATTACCAAAAGGTCTGGAAGATTCCAATTTTTATCGGCTTTTTCAGCGGAATCATCAGAATTTTCAGCTTCCAAACCCCTTCTTAACCGCCTAAACAAAACCTCCGCCATACGCGAAGAATCATCTGGCAGGTTTTGAGTCTTAATTTTAAACCGACGATACAAGCTTTTTTGCAACTTCCCAGCAACCGACACAACCATTGACCCAACAGCATCTTCAGCACCTAGGTTAGAAATGTCGTAACATTCTATGCGACTTGGCAAAGTTTCCAAATTTGGCAAAGCCACTTGCAACTGCTCCAAAGCCATGTAAGCCAAATCTTGCACCAAATCTGGCTTTTGAGCATATAAATCTGCAGGAATCCTTTTCTCACGGACATAATTAAACTTTTGCAACATATCCCTAAATTCTCGCGCATCTTCGTACTTTTGAGTCTTGGAAGCCACTAGCATTTGGCTTTCTAAAGAGGAAATAATTTTACTAGACTTTCCATTTAAAAAATCACGAATTTTTAAAATTTGCTGACGGTATTTTAGTGGTGAAATCTTTTCAGTACAAGGGGCAGAACAAAGACCTAAATCTCCATATAAACAAGGTCGCTTTTTATTAGAATAATTTTTAAACTTGGAAGGCAAACAATCTCTGTAAGGAAAATATTTTCGCAAAGTTCTTAAAACAAACCGCGTAGCAGAAGAGCTTGGAAAAGGCCCAAAAACCAAAGAATCCGTTTTTAAATCCCCCTTTCTGGAAACTTTTAATCTGGGGAGCAAGACTTTTTTGACCTTAATTTCAAGTTTTTCCTGCAAAATTTCAATGTATAA
>CAZHSR010000043.1:0-5510 GCA_964535155.1 uncultured Candidatus Saccharibacteria bacterium | reverse complement strand
GCACCTTCCTCTGTTCCCTGCTTAACCTCTGAGGAATCTTAATCCTTATTTCCACAATCAAATCTCCTCTTCCGCTACTTCCCAACCGAGGCATGCCCTTCCCACGGACCCTTATTTGCGTCCCATGCTGAGTGCCCTGCGGCACCTTCAACTTTGCTTTTCCGACTCCGCTTTTACTTTCCAAGTCCACAACGGGGATTTCCACTTCTCCTCCAAGTGCTGCCATTGCAAAATCAATTTCTAATAAGGTTCCCAAATTATCCCCAGCTCTTTCAAATTCATTGGGAGTTTGCACTCTAAAAGTAATAAATAAATCTCCTGCGGGTAGACCATTTGGTCCTGGCATTCCCTTTCCTGCAAATTTCATTTCAGTTCCAGTTCGCACTCCTTGAGGTATTTTCACTTTTAATTTTCCACTTTCTACATTTATTTCTTTTTCTGCGCCATGAACTGCATCAGCAAAGTCAATTCTCATTTCATATGCTAGGTTTTTTCCTTTCTGTGGAGCGCGGCTTTGTGAAAATCCCCTAAATCCAAAAAAATCTTCAAAAACTTGGAAAGGATCTATATTACCAAACGGATTTTCTCCCGAAGAAGAATAAGTGTATGTAAATGGTCCATTTTGGGAAAATCCTTGTCTTCCTGCACTTGCTCCCGCGCCCGCCCCTGCCCCAGCAAACCCATTAACATTTCCAAATCTGTCGTACATTTCCTTTTTTTGTGGGTCGCTTAAAACTTGGTAAGCCTCATTTATTTCTTTAAATCGCTTTTCCGCAGTTGCTTTATCGGCTTCTGCAACAACATCTGGATGATATTCTTTGGCCAATTTTTTGTAAGACTTTTTTATTTCCTCTTGAGAGGCTCCTTTGGAAAGTCCTAAAATGTTGTAATAATTCTTTGTTTCACTCATTTTAAAATTTGAATATTTTTTAGCTTAGCACACAAAAGCCCCTAAAAAGGGGCTTTATGCTTAAAACTTAACTTACTTTTTACTCTTTGTCGTCAACAACTTCCCCTTCTACAGGTTCCTCCCCTTGATCATTAGAGCCTCCTTCTTGCTTTGGCTGTTCCCCATCTCCAGTTGGAGGAGTTTCTTGCTTATACAAATGCTCCCCAATCTTTTGCATTGCCAAAGAAAGCTCTTGAGTTTTTGCTTCTAACTCTTCCTTTGTTGCAGTTTGTAGAACCTCTCTCACGGCCTTTACTTTCTCTTCCACTTCGCTTTTTACATCCGATGGGACTTTATCTCCACCTTCTCTCAAGGCCTTTTCTGCTGCGTAACAAAGGTTGTCTGCCATATTTCTTGCTGTAATAATCTCTTCCTTTTTTCTATCCTCTTCTTTTCTAGCTTCGGCTTCTTGCACCATTTTTTCTACTTCTTCCTTGTTAAGCCCAGTTCCCCCTTGAATTGTGATTTTCTGCTCTTTTCCTGTGCCCTTATCTTTTGCGGAAACATTTAAGATTCCATTTGCATCAATATCAAAAGTTACTTCCACTTGAGGCATGCCTCTTGGTGCGGGCGCAATTCCATCCAGTATGAAACGACCTAAAGACTTATTATCTACTGCCATCTTTCGCTCTCCTTGCACTACATGAATTTCCACGCTTGTCTGATTATCAGCCGCGGTACTAAACACTTGAGAAGCAGAAGTTGGAATTGTAGTATTTCGCTCTATTAAAGGAGTTGCAATTCCTCCTAGGGTTTCAATTCCTAGGGATAGGGGAGTTACATCTAGTAACAAAACATCTTTTACATCTCCTGCCAAAACTCCACCTTGAATTGCTGCCCCAATTGCTACTACTTCATCTGGATTTACGCCTTGATGAGGATCTTTTCCAAAAAACTCTTTTACAATTTCCACAACTTTTGGCATTCTTGTCATTCCTCCTACCATAACAATCTCGGCAATATCGCTCTTTTGCAATCCCGCGTCTTTTAAAGCCGCTTCCATTGGAGGAATTGTGCGATTTATTAAATCTTCAGTTAGTTGCTCCAGTTTTGCCCTAGAAAGCTTCATCTCCAAGTGTTTTGGCCCTGTTTGATCTGCCGTGATAAATGGAATACTTATTTCGGTTTCCAAAGTGGAAGAAAGCTCAATTTTTGCTTTTTCTGCAGCATCTTTTAACCTTTGCATTGCTTGACGATCTTGTGACAAGTCAATTCCTTCGGCTTTCTTAAACTCTTCTAAAATCCAATTTAAGATCTTTCTATCCCAGTCATCTCCTCCAAGATATGTATCTCCATTTGTGGCTTTCACCTCAAAGACTCCATCCCCAATTTCTAAAATAGAAATATCATAAGTTCCTCCACCAAGGTCATAAACTGCTATGGTCTCGTTTTTCTTTTTGTCCATTCCATAAGCTAGAGCTGCTGCTGTAGGCTCATTAATAATTCTATCCACTGTAAACCCAGCAATTTTTCCAGCCTCTTTTGTGGCTGCTCTTTGTGAATCATTAAAATAAGCGGGTACTGTTATAACAGCATTTGTAACTGTCTCGCCAAGATATTTTTCTGCATCCTTTTTTAGTTTTGCCAAAATTTTAGCCGAAATTTCTTGTGGCGTATAAGTTTTTCCCTCTACTTCAACGCAAGCTAAGCCATTTGGTCCTTCAACTATTGTGTAAGGATAATCTTTTTTAATTTCTGCGACCTCTGGATCCGAATATTTCCTTCCCATTAAGCGTTTTATACTAAAAATGGTATTTTTTGGATTAACTACCTGTTGCCTTTTTGCAGGCACTCCTACTAAATCACTTGTAGGTGCAACAACCGAAGGGGTGGTGTTCCCTCCTTCTGCGTTCACCATTACTTTTGGTTGACCTCCCTCCATAACTGACATGCAGCTATTTGTGGTTCCTAAATCTATTCCTATAATTTTTGCCATATTTTTACTTTCCTTTCTTAATTAATTACTTTTTCCAACTATTACTTTTGCTGGTCTTATTAATCTGTTTTTAAATTTGTAACCTAATAATGCTTCTTCCAAAACTTTATTTTCATCCTCTTCGTCAGCTTCTTTTGTGTCTATTGCTTCCATGTAAGCTTCGTCAAAATCTTTTCCCAGTGATTCTAGCTTTTCTAGCCCTGCGTTATGCAAGATTTCTGCAAATTGATCTGCAATCATTTTTAAACCTTTATCATCCGAATGCTTTTTTAACATTTCCAGGTTGTCATATACCGAAATTAGCTCTGCCACCAATACGAAATTTGCAAACCTAGCTACTTCTTCCTTTTCTTCCGAGGTGCGTCGTTCTAGGTTTTTGTAGTCCGCCAAGGCTCGTTTCCAGTTTCCTTCCATTTCTTCTAGTTGTTGCTTCAAATCTGCCACAGTTTCCTCTAATTTTTTAATTTTTTGGTCAAAGTCATCGTTTTTTAAGTTTTTTAAATTTGACGCAAAATCTTCTTTTTTATCTTTTATATTTTTATTCATAATTTTATTGAATTAATTCTTCTACTAAATTTTTGGCGTACCTAATGGAAGGAATTATTTTTTCGTAATCCATTCTTGCAGGTCCTAAAATTGCTATGTGACCAGAGTTTTTTGGAGTGGCAAACCTTGTTGTAGCAATAGAGCAGGGCGCTAAAGCTTCTCCTGGGAGATCTTCGCCAATTAAACAATGCACTTCTCTTTCTTGCCCATAAGCAGGTTTCTTTAAGACGTCATTTAACAGTTCAAAACTATCCACCAAGTGAAGAGCTGCTTTTGCCACTTCAATATCCCAGAATTCCTTGTCATCAAGCATATTTACTGCCCCCGCATAAGTAACAAAGCCTTCATCTGTTGTAGCAATAGTTAATTCCTTTGTAAATTCCGAAAGTACTGAAACCAGCTCTCTTAAAAGCTTATGAATCTCGTATCTTGCAGGCCAAATTTGCTGCTTTATTGCCACTTCTTGTAAAACTGGCATTTCTTCCTCTTCCAAAAGCTCTTGTAGAAAATAGCGATAAGCCATTGAGGTCGGCACTCTTCCCGAAGAGGTGTGCACCATTTCTAGGAATCCTTGATTTATAAGATCTGCCATCTCATTTCGAACTGTGGCCGCCGAACATCCCAGGTTATACTTTTGCACCAAGTAAGTTGACCCAACAGGCTTGGGGCTGTCCATGTATTCCTGAATTATGTAATCCAAAAGCTGGATTTGACGGTCTGATAGCATATTATCAGTATGATACCATGAGTGATAAGGTTGTCAATAGATGCTAAGGATAATCCTTGGCGATTTTGGTACTTTAGGCTTTTAAAACAGGGAAAGGCGCTAATTGGATAAAGGATAATCCTTTGCCGAATTGGGTTTTTAAGCTTGTATCACGGGAAGAAGTGCAAGTTTGATGAAGGATAATCCTTGAGACTATAGGGGAATGCAAAAGAATGAAAAAGGAAGCCCCCTCAAGCTTATTGGCTTTTGGGGGCGGTTGACTAACTAAATATAGATGGTATCAAATCTGACATTACCGTGGTTTTTGATATCCTCCTTGAATTTCTCTCGTAGGCTCGCTTCGGCAACTTTTTTCTGCTGTTCCGTGGGAACCCCAGCAGAGATGATTCTTTCTGCCCCGCAGACCCAACCATCCAATAGGAGTACTCGCAGGTAGTCCCCTTGATGGTGTTTTCCTGCCAACATAAATCGCAGGGTTTTTAAGTCGCGTTTGCCCATATTCATGCCCCTAGCATTTTGGGTTAGGATATAGGCTTTCATGTCCCCCAAGAGGATTTTCGTGTTTGTAGGAACAGCTTTCCCAACCCTCAGCCAGAAAATCCAGAAAAACCGTTGTTGCAACTGAAGATACTGCATCTCTTTCCTCCTCACTTAGATTAAACAACACTGCTTGGATAATACCAAAAAAATCAAAAAAATTCTCCCTAACCTTTATTAAACCCCTAGTACGAGGGATAATCCCTCACACTATAAGACCCAATTATAAGTCACGCCCCCAAAATCCGCCTAAACGCCTCCTGCGGCACATCCACCTTCCCAATCCGCTTCATCTTCGCCTTACCCTTCTTTTGAATCTCCAACAGCTTATCCTTCCTCTCCCTATGCCCCCCAGACATCTTTGCCAGCACATTCTTACTCATTGCTCCCAAATTATCTCGTGCGATTATATGCCCACCAATTGCAGCCTGCAGAGCCACCTTAAACTGTTGTCGTGGCAAAATATCCTTTAGTTTCGCGATCACAGCTTTTCCTTTCACCTCAGCTTCAGACCTCAAAACCATATGAGAAAGCGGTTCCACAATTTCGCCATGTACCAAAATATCCATTTTTACTACATCTGCTACGCGGTATCCCAAAAAATCATAATCAATGCTTGCAAATCCAGAAGAAACGCTTTTTAACTCATCAAAAAATCCTTGAATTAGCTCGTTTAAAGGCAATTCGTACTCAAAAATTACTCTTTGTTCAGACGGATACTCCACCGATTTTTGCACTCCCCTTCGTTTTTCGCACAGCGTAATAATTGATCCCACATAATTTGTTGGTGCCACAATATTTGTCAAAATCCAAGG
>CAZHSR010000042.1:0-5668 GCA_964535155.1 uncultured Candidatus Saccharibacteria bacterium | reverse complement strand
ACTTGGATTTGAGTTTGCAGGAAATGAGGAGGGAAAAGATGTGGTTGTAGTCCCTTCGTGGCGAGTTGATGATATAGAAATCCCCGAAGACTTAGCAGAAGAAGTGGTGAGAATTTTGGGGTACTATTCCCTTCCAAATAGGCTTCCTTCTGGTGAGATTCCGTTGAAAAGGGAAAGTTCCATGTTTTATTGGGAAGATTTTGCAAAGGATTTCCTTAAGTATCAAGGATTTTTTGAATGCTTTACGGCTTCTGTAACTTCTAGAGAGTTAGCTGGTGACAGTGCTTTAGGATTGCGAAACCCTCTAAATGAAGACTTTGCATATTTTAGAAAGTCTTTAGTGCCTCAGCTTTTAGAGGTTGTTAATTCTAATAAGGGCTACTCTACCGAGTTGAGATTGTTTGAACTGGCTAGAGTTTATAACTATACCGAAGAGAACAAGCGAGAAGGTCAATTACCAGATCAACCTTTTATGATATGCCTAGTAGTAAAAGGGATGGATTATTTAGCATTTAAGGGCATTGTAGAGGCTTTATTCCAACAAATGGGTATAATGGATGTTCATTTTGAGATTAAATCCCATGGAAAAGGGGTATATTCGGTGGAGATGCCCTTTAAAGAATTAGTTACAAAGGCTACCAAAAATCATGTTTACACTCCTTTGGTGAAATTTAATTCTATAAAGGAGGATATAACTATAAAAGTGGGCAAGGAAGCGGTTTATAGCGAGATTGTCGGCAACATTAAAAAAACCGATGAAAGAATTGTTTCCGTAGAATTTGCAGACATCTACGAGGACAATTTAACTTTGGCCTTGGAATTTTTAGATAGGGAAAAGCAAATCACTTCGGAAGATGTGGCGCCAATAAGGGAGAAAATTCTTAAATCGTTTAGATAAGTCCTTTACATCAGCTTGTTCAAAACCCTTAATACAAATTCCAATTCCTTTTTTGTGTAACTCCTATCCACTTTTTCTAAACTTTGGATGTGTAGTTTATTCCTTAACTGTCTTATTTTCTCTAGCTTGATAAATGTTTCTTTGGATATTATTTCTAGTTTTAAACAGGTCTCATTAATTCTCTTAAAATCCGTCTGTTTACCTAAGCTAAAAATCTCTTCAATTCTTTCGCATAAGCAAATTCTGTTTCCATCTTTACTTACAAATTGCTTGGGAAGAATGTTATACCCCTTGTAATGAGAACTTTTGAGTGTTTTAGTTGTATTAATTCCCTTTTCCAGCTTCTTATACATAAGTCCTTCTACAACAGAAGAAGCTATTATAATCCCTGATTTGTAGTAACCACTTCTAGCCTTTGCTTTTACTTTATTTGCCCCAGACAAAAGTACACCTACAACCTTTAGGTTCCATTGGACATTTTTTTCAAATATTGTTAAGGATGGTCTATTTACTATAATGAAAAAGATTTCTTTAAGGCTTTAGCAAGTTCTGGGTATCCTAGTCTTCTAAAGTAAGTCTCAAGCTTCATATCACCTCTTACTTCAAGATCTACTCCAAAATCCTCCTCAAAAGCCCTCACAAGAGTCTCCTCTCTATCTGTTCTTTCCACTTTTTTTACCGATTTTCTTGGTTCCTTTTTTCGCATAGAATTATTATAAATTATTTTTTAGAATTTTGACTTGCTAAATCAATTAATAAATTTTGTACTAATACAAGTATGTATAAAATTGAGAAAAAATCAAGTGGATTGTATTTTAAAACTGGATGAAGTTTTTCGGATTCTTATTCTTTAGTAGCAGCCTCAACAACCTTACCAAACCCCTCAGGATCCATCACAGCCATTTGAGATAAAGTTTTTCGGTTTAGCGTTATCTTTTTGTCAGCCAAAGCCTTTACAAACCTGCTGTAGTTTATGTCAAACCCTGTTAAAGCAGCAGTTATTCTTTGAATCCAAAGCCTTCTAAAGTCTCTCTTTTTCTCTTTTCTTCCATGAAAAGCGTGTTCACCAGCTCTTATTACAGCCTGTTGAGCTCTGCTAAACAATTTGCTTCGGGACATTCTGTACCCTTTTGCAGCAAGTATTACCTTTTTATGTGCTTGATGGGCTCTTGGCCCTCCTCTTACTCTAGGCATTTATATTTTTACCTTTCTTAGCGAGCAGACTTTTAAATGTTGCTTTTAATGCTTTTTGACTAAAAACTCTTAAACCCTTTTTTCGGCCTTTTAGGTTAGCGCTGGATTTTCTCTTTAAGTGGCCGTTTCTAATTGCACCAACCATTACTTTTCCAGTTTTTGTTATTTTTATTCTCTTTGCGAGTGTCTTTCTTGTTTTTAACTTTGGCATATTTTTAATTCCTTTTATATTTTTACAGTTTCACCATCGTAACCGAAAGTTGCGTGCCCTTCCTTTCAATGCTTCCTTCTGCTCTAGCTACATCTGCCAATCCTTTTATAACAGTCTCAATCTTTTCCTCCGCTAACTTTGGGTAAGCGTTCTCTCTTCCCTTCATTTGAACTGTAATCTTAACTCTGTTCCCATCCTTTATAAATCCCCTGCTTCTCCCAATTCTTATGTTTAAATCCCCATCGTCTATAGTAGGTCCAAACTTAAATTCCTTTAACTCACTCTTTTTTGACCCTGCCTTAACTTGCTGAGCCTTTTTATTTTGCTCATATAAAAACTTTTTAAAGTCCAAGATCTTTGCTACAGGAGGATTTGACTCTTCCGCTATCAAAATCAGGTCCTCTCCCCTATCTCTTGCAATACTCAGTGCTTCTGCTTTACTAATAACCCCAAGGTTCTCTCCATCTCTGGTTATGACTCGGAGCTTATCCGCATTAATTCTTTCGTTTAATTGATAGTACTTAGATATATAATTACCTCCAAAACGAAGTATAAGTTACCATAAATCCAGTGATTTGGTCAAATACTTCTTTCCCATTATATCAGTAAAATCGTCTAATGACATAACTCCCTTATTTTCTTCAGTTCTTAATCTCACGCTCACTTGATTTTTCTCCTGCTCTTTATCCCCTATTATTAACATATAGGGTATCTTTTGCATCTGAGCTTCTCTTATTTTTTGTTGCATAGTACTATCCGAAGAATCTACTGCCACACGGATGTCATCATTTTTCAGTTGAGTGGAAATTTTATTTGCATATTCAGTGTTTTTCTCCGAAATGGGTATAACTTGTACCTGAATTGGGCTTAGCCATACTGGGAAGGCTCCTGCAAAGTGTTCTATGAGGAGGGCCATCATTCGTTCGTAAGATCCTAAAATTGCTCTATGAACCATTACAGGAGGAACTTTTTCGCCCTTGTCGTTTATATAATATAGGGTAAATCTTTTTGGAGTTGCAAAATCCACTTGAACGGTTGGAATTTGGATTTCCTTTCCCAAAGAGTCTTTAAACATGACATCAATTTTTGGTCCGTATAAAGCCGCTTCTCCTTCGCATCTTTTGGCATTAAGACCCATCTCATTAGAGACTTCTTGAAGCATGCTTTCACAAGTGTCCCAATCACAGGCTTCGCCAATATATTTTTCAGGGTGGTCATAATCTCTAACTGAAAGTGATACCCATGAATTTTCCCAGAGTCCTAAGGCGGAATAAAACTCTTTAATAATGTTAATCATGCCTTTTACCTCGTCTTTTACTTGGTCAACAGTACAAAAAGAGTGCCCATCTTCCACTGTAATTGCATAAACCCTGTTTAATCCGCCAACTTCGCCTGGTTTTTCCGCTCTATACTGCTTTTCTGATTCCATGTATCTAATTGGAAGATCTTTATAAGAGCGAAGTTTGGATGCGTAAATTTGAGTTTGGTGAGGGCATTGTACAGGTTTCATGACAAATTCATGCCCTTTTATTGAGTTTACATGGAAAAGCTCATCCGAAAATTTTTTGGCGTGACCCGAGAGTTCATATAGGTCTATTTTTGCTAGGTGTGGGGTGATAACTTTTTCAAAACCAAAGTCTCTACAAACTTTTTCCACATGTTTTTGAAGTTCCTCTTTTATAATTGTGCCTTTTGGTGTGAACATGGGGAGGCCCGGGCCAACAAGTTCTGAGAAGCAAAATAGGTCTAGTTGTTGCCCGAGTTTGCGATGGTCTCGTTTTTTGGCTTCTTCTATAAGGTTTAGGTATTCCTCTAGTTCCTTTTGTGAAGAAAAAGCAACGCCGTAAATTCTTTGGAGCATCTTGTTCTTTTCATCGCCAAGGTAATAGGCACCAGCTACTTCGGTTAGTTTAAAGGCTTTAACTTGACCTGTGGATTCTAGGTGGGGGCCTTTGCAAAGGTCTATATCGTGGTATGTGTCTTTGGGGGAGCCGATTTCATAGATTGAAAAAGTGCCTTCGCCCTCTTTCTCCAATCGGTCTATGGTGTTTAGCTTATATTGATTGCTTTTAAATAGTTCTTTGGCTTCTTCTACTGAGACTTCTCTCTTTATAATAGGTAAATTAGCCTCAATGATTTTTTGCATCTCGGCTTCAATGGAAGGGAAATCATCGGGGGAGATGTTTTGTCCTTCTAAATCAAAATCAAAATAAAATCCCATCTCAATGGGAGGTCCCATAACCTTTCTTAAGTTTGGATAAAGCTTTTGCATCGCCGTATGCAGAATATGCTCTGCGGTGTGCTTTAAAGCTTCTTCTTTAATTTCTTCCTTAACTTCCTTAACGCTCATGAGTTTTATTATATCACGAGGACACTTCTTTACTCTTTTTATAAAAAAAACTCTCCGAAGAAGGTCTTCGAAGAGTCTACATGCGTATTATTTCCTTGCAAGTTTTCTTACTGTGGAGAGCAACTCATCTAAACTCAAATGGAGGTCAAGGAATTCGTCTGCACCCTTAATATCGTGCTCAAGAGTTATGACCTTAACTCCTTTCTCTTGCAACCTCTTGATGAAATTCTCTGCCAGCTTTTTCTCATGTCGTGTGAACATTACGATGACAATGTTATATCCACATGCCCTCTGAAAAGCTCTCTCGGGTTCTCTTCTTCCATTTTTAGGGTTGCACCAAAAGATTTCTTTAACCGCATAGCCTTCATCTTTAAGTGTTTCCTCATGTGCATTAAAAAAAGCGAATTCAAAGTCATCCATAATCAACGCAATTCTCGGCTTCTTTTCCCCCATGATAACCCCCTTATGCGTATTTGGTTACTAAGATTTTTCAATTATATTGCCAAAACCCTATAAGTCAACTCCATTTCTCCTAAATCCGCTTTTCCAACTATGATAAACTCCACCCATGATCCTCAATATCAACAAACCCCTCAATTGGACCAGCAATGATGTTGTTCGCAAGACTAAATCGCTTTTAAACATTAAAAAAGTGGGGCATGCGGGGACTCTTGACCCTCTAGCCACAGGAGTTTTGATAATTTTAACTGATCTTGACACAAAAAAGCAGGAGGATTTTATGCAAATGCCCAAAGAGTATGTTTTTGAAATGGCTTTGGGAGTGGTTTCAGCAACTTATGATATGGAAGGTCCTCTTTCCCTTACCGAAGGTTTCACCGCTCTTTCGGATGAGACGGTGACCCAAATTATAAACAAAGAAACCTTATCAAATGCCTTTGCAAAGTATGTTGGTAAGTTTATGCAAAAAGTTCCAGCTTATTCGGCGGCAAAGTACAAAGGAAAGGCTTTGTATAAGTATGCTCGTGCAAAAGGAGATATGCCTACAGAAATCCCT
>CAZHSR010000041.1:0-5939 GCA_964535155.1 uncultured Candidatus Saccharibacteria bacterium | reverse complement strand
CGGACATAAGTTTTTGCTTTTTAATAACAGTGCCAATTTTTCTCCCATACCTGAGGCCGATTTTGATTGGTTTAAAAAGGAGGTAACAAGTGCAGATTTTGTCATATTATCTCAGCCTTTGTATCATCCAGTAAATCCTCGAATTATGGGTATAGTGGATGGAGAAATAGTGTCAAATGTGTACAATCAATCCCAAGAAATGCTTAAAATTATTAGAGACAGTAAAGTTAAAGCAGTAATAGCCGCAGATCAGCACATGTTTAGCAATTCCTTTGACCCAGAAAAGACACATTTACGACATATAGTAATAGGCGCCTTAGTGTCAAATGATGATGAATTAAGAAATCCTCAAGCCCCAAGGTTTTCAGTACTAGAGGTTTACAGTGACGGTATCTTCAGGATAAATGACATAGTTTTATAAGGATAATCCTTAACGGAATTTTGGCTTTTTACTTTAGTAGCGGTCTATACGGCCTACTTTTGCAATGTCTTTTAAGGATAATCCTTGAAAAGAACCCTAAAAATGTGCCTTTCGGGCTTTTGTAAAAGTGTATCGCTATATTTTGGTCAAGGATTATCCTTTACAAAACGCCTCAAAAATAGCACAATCCATTTATGAAAAATTTTGATACCAAACAAGAAAAAACATTAGTTTTAGTTAAGCCCGATGGAGTACAGAGAAGTTTAATCGGAGAAGTCATTCGTCGATATGAAAAATGCGGGCTCAAGTTAGTAGCCCTAAAAATGGTTATTCCAACAAAGTCAATCGCCCTAGAGCACTATTCTATAGATCCAGAATGGGCAATAAAGTCCGGTACAAAAACCTTTGAAGCCTATAAGGCAAAAGGTTTACCTCTGCCTGGAAAAGACCCAGTTGAGTTTGCGGAAAAAATAAGACAACAGTTGGTCTCTTTTATGTCCAGTGGCCCAGTTGTTGCAATGATATGGCAGGGCATGTCTGCTGTTGGCATAGTAAGAAAAATCACAGGAAGTACTGAACCCCTTTCATCTGCTCCAGGTACTATAAGAGGAGATTACACAATAGACTCTTACACCGCCTCAGATGTTGATAAGAGAGCCGTTAGGAACATTATTCACTCTTCCGGGTCCGTAGAAGAAGCAGAAAAGGAAATTGAAGTATGGTTTAAACCTCCTGAAATTTTGAAGTATCGCCTTGTAACCGAAGAGATTCTGTACGATGTAAATCTTGATGGGATTTTAGAGTAATAAATCGTTAAGATTTAAGATTTGCACCTAAAGCGTTATAAGAATTTCTTAATTTAAAGATAAATGTTAAAATTTCCCTTACTGGAGTTGTCTTTAGACGCTTTTTTTATGTAATGGAGGGGTCGCATAGTGGTCTAGTGCGGCGGTCTTGAAAACCGCTATACTCGCAAGGGTATCGAGGGTTCGAATCCCTCCCCCTCCGCCAAAAAAGTTTCTGCGAAACTTTTTTGGGCCAACAAAATGAGAGCGAATGCGAACATTTTGTTTGGACTGTCAAAGTTGTGCAACAACTTTGACACTTCATTTGCTTGCAACTTTTGAATACCCTAACAAATCTCCCCACAAACCCCATCCATTATGTTAAATATGTTAAACTAACCCAATGAAAGGCTTTATAAAATTTATTAGAACACAGGGCGTGGTAGGTTTAGCAATAGGATTTTTACTCGGTGGGGCAGTCTCAAAATTCGTCTCATCGTTTGTAAATGACATTGTAAATCCCATTGTTGGGCTTTTACTTGGACCCGCCAAAGATTTTACCGACCTAGTCCTAAAAATTGGCACAGCAGAAATCCTAATAGGACAATTTATGTCAAATCTCTTGGATTTTGTTATTATTGCGGCAATTGTATACTTTGTTTTTAAGGGGATGGGATTGGAGAAACTGGACCAAAAGAAGGAGTAAATTCTCGTCGGTGGAAAATTTGTACCTAATTTTGCCCCTGTAGTTCAACGGATAGAACACGCCCCTCCTAAGGGCGAAATGTAGGTTCAATTCCTACCTGGGGTACCATGGCGCTTTCTAGTGTGCCCTCTAAGGCATTTTTAAAATTTAGACGGGGTGTAGCTCAGTTGGTAGAGCACGCGATTCGGGTTCGCGAGGTCGCCAGTTCGAGTCTGGCCACCCCGACCATATTTATGGTAAATGCTCTGCTTACTTTAGTGTTAAACCTTTTATTCTCTCAAAATGCTTCTTATTTTCCGTCACAAGAGCCAAATCATGCTCCAAAGCACTAGATGCAATTAACAAATCATTGTCTGGCAGAGGTTGTCCTTTTTTGTTCAATTCCAACTTTAATTTTGTAAATATTTCCGCGGTCTCCTTTCCTATAGGCAGAATTTCTAGCTGAAATGTCTCCAAAAAGTCGTCAAATTCATCCATTGTCTTGCCAATGTATAAAATTCCATATAAAACTTCTGCATAAACGATGGGATTTATGTAACTTCCTTCATACTTTTCCAAATCCAGTTTTCCTTTGAGGGCTTTTATTAAAATATTTGAATCAAGAACTTTTGTCATATTTTTTCGCCTTACTCTAAAAGGAAAATTTAAAATTTTCTCTGAATTCTTTAATCCCTTTTTCTAGTTTTTTTGATTCTGTAGCCGAAAGGATAAACGCCTTTTTTGGAGCCTTTTTTAAAGCAGGGGATACTGGCACTATTTTTGCCACTGGTCTATTGTGTCTTGTTATGGTGACAGTATTTCCCTTGGCGTGAACACTGTCAATAATTTCACTAAAGTTATTTTTGGCTTCTGTAGCAGTCATTGTTTTAAGCATAATTATATTTTAGCTACTTTAGCCATTTTAGTCAAAACTTTTCATTTTCTACCGCATTTCATGATAAAATCATTTCATGCCCCCAAAAAAGATGGTGAAAGCCCCTTCCAAGGACCCCAAGAAAACCTTGAAGAAAATTAAAACTTTTGGTTTCTTGTCCAAATTTTTCACAATTTTAGGCCTTATTTTAATGGCCATTTCACTAGGTCCTTTTATCCAACAGGAAGCCTTTTATTACCTAGGCCAACTAAAGAACCAAAAATTTTTCCTTTCAGATTCAGCCCCTTCCAATCAAGAGACAATTACTGACAGCCCTTTTGCTCGCCTAATTTCTACCCGACCCATTGCCCTAGAGCCCGTTAACAAAGATTTTGCTTTAGTGATAGAAAAAATCGGTGTAAATGTCCCCGTAGTAAAAGATGTGACAGTTACTGACACAGATGCGTATATGCAAGCCCTAGAAAACGGCGTGGCTCATGCAATGGTCTCAAATTACCCTTCACAAGAGCCGGGGAATGTTTATATTTTTGCGCATGCCTCCTTAAATTTTTGGCGATTAGGAAAATATGCCACAGTTTTTAATTTGTTGCGTCACCTAAAGGAAGGGGATGCGCTGCATGTATTTTACGAAAATCAAGATTTTGTGTACAAGGTGGTTGGGGTGGAGCGTCACAAAGGATTTGATGTTTATCCGCTAACTCGACCCGTTCTGGAGCCTCTGTTGACCCTGCAAACTTGTGATCCTCCAGGAACAACGCTCAATCGATTAGTGGTTACGGCTAAGTTGGTGGAAGTTAGGTAACATTGTCATATTTTCAGCACATATTTCGAGCCACTTGCACCTATTTTTCAGGCAGTTCTCCAGCTACCAAACCCTTTATTTAAAACATTTGGCAGGATTCGCAGTTACCAAGCAGGCCTTATAATTACCAAACTGCAACCCAGAAAATTTCTCCCCCATATTGCGCCAAATCTTCCTCAGTAGTTCCCTCAACCTCACTTAAAACCCCATTCTTAACATTAACTGTAAAGCCTTCCTCATCTATGTCACTTATCCAAACAATAGCCTCAAACGAAGGGGAAGCCACCAAACTTGAAGGAACCTCATCCCATTCTTTTTCAACTCTCACAGATTCCAACTCAATTGTCCCCACCTTCCCTTCCTCCCCCTCCTTCCCCAAGATCTCAATAGACCCCCGCATGCTTTCTCCAGCCTTGATTTTCCCTGCCAAAATCAAATCCCCAGAGATTTCTACATCCCCACTTGGGTTTAACACAATCTCCCCATCAAAAAAGTTCACCCTTCCAGCAAGATTACTTTGCACATGCAAAGTCTGTATCTCGCAAATCTCTTCGTTGTAAGAATCCTCCTCCTTGTTATAACAAGCAGGTCCCACAATATTCAAAGAATTTTCCAGTGAGTTAATTTCCAGCATTCCAGCCCGCAAATCCCCTGTAATTGTCACATTGGAAAGAGTTGTATCCCCTAAGACATTCATGTCTGATTCCACAACTAACGCTCCATCGATGTTTTTAAGGTTCCAAGCATCTGCAAATCCAGTTAAGTTAGTTATTAACTCTTGTTGCTGTTGAATAGCCTTGGCTAAAATAGGAGTTAATCTGGCATAATTTATACCCATTTTTCCATCTGTAGGGTTAACAAAAGTAACTTCTGGGAAGATTTCTACCATTTCCTGTGCTATAAAACCTATATCTCTTTTACCTTCAGGATCATCAATCCAGTTAAAAGTAATTGGGTTAGTTTGCATTAATTTGGAAAGAGTGTCTGATTCTAGGCTTTGTGTATTTGTTTTCATGGAAATATCGGATGTGGCTGTAGTTAAAATCCCATCACTTGTAAGACCTAATTCATTTGCTCTTGTGCCGGAATCAACTGCGGAAAATAGGGCGTTTCCTATTACATGGAGGGCTTGGGTGGGGTTGGTAGTACCTATGCCAATTTTACCATCACTCTCGATACGCATCCTTTCCGTTCCTGTTCGAGTATTCTCATTAGCAGCCGTGAAAAACAAAATTTCATTTGTAGCATTTCTAGCACTGGAACCCCCTCCAAAATAGATGCTATTATTATCCATGGTTGAGCTTGTGCCAAGTGCAAGAAATCCCTCACTTTCTGTGGTATAGGCATATTGAGTGGCTATTATCTGGTTAAATTTATTAGAATTATTCGTTGTATTTCCTAAGGAAAAGTAATTATTTCCAGAATAGGCCATTCCTGCATAGCCAGTACTAAGGATGTAAAATACGGGATCTGTATTAGGAGCAGTTCCCCCCAAACCCAGACTATTACTAGATTCATAAATAGAGGCATCCGTTAGTGTGTCCGAAGCAGACCACAGAGGTAAGTAGCCCGCAGTACCGCTACCATCAATACTTCCAGACGAGGCATCAATCCAGTCAGTAGCGGCTCCAGTAGAAGATAATATTTGCCCGCTAGAACCAGCTTCTCCGTTGGAGTCAAGTAGTGTGCCAGAAAGGGAAAGAGTGTTAATGGATGCGGTACTACCTACGCCTAAATTGGTGGAGAAGTAGCCGTCTCCTAGGGTGTGAAGGGTGTAGGTGGGGGCCGTAGTCCCAATCCCCACATTCCCACCCTCAAAAATCGCCGCATAATTAGTGGTGCCCCCGGTAGCATTGACATACAATCCACGATTGACCGCGCTAGCACCGTTCCAAGTGCCCGTGGATTCAATGCTGAGACCAGTTTTAATGATTGAAGCGGTGGAAGAGGTGGCAGAGTTTGTCAGTAAGTTCCCCACATAACTGGATGTTCGCGTGCCGCTGGCTACGGTGTGGAGGCGGGATGTGGGGGCGGTGGTGCCAATACCTACGTTGCCACCGGTTCTCAATGTCATCGCCGGAATTAATGTATTATTCCAAATACTTGTCGGAACTTTCAAAGTGAGATCCCATGTTCCACCCGGTCTCGATAGTGCTTCAATAGAACCCCCATTATATTGTCCCGCACCATTTGTTGACCCAGTGAAGAGGATTCCAGGGCTTCCCCATGATCCAGAATTATCAAGCTTAAGCATATAACGTGGTACATCATGGCTCGTATTCGCTGAGTCAACAATTGTGAGAGCGTTAGTTGGACCCGTTGTCCCAATCCCCACATTCCCCGCAAAATAT
>CAZHSR010000040.1:0-6165 GCA_964535155.1 uncultured Candidatus Saccharibacteria bacterium | reverse complement strand
CAAAGCATCCACACCTTCTCGCATCTGTTGAGTCCCTGGGTTAAAAGCCACTGCAATGCCTGGATTTTGCCTAATATATTTAACTAATTCCGCTTGAAACCCGTCAAATCCCTTTGCCAAAGACGAATAAAAAAGCCATTTAGGCTTTGGCCAGTCATACACTTTATAATTTCGCTTTTCATGATAAGAAAAAATGGTTCTTTCACCACCTTTTCCAGAAACAATGATGGAATGAACATTTGTCGGCTGACTCTCATTTTTTATGCAGAACTCCGTGTTTATCCCATTTTCTGCCAATTCTTCAATAATTCGGTCGCCATTAGCATCTTCTCCAAGTTCTGTGTAAATTTCCGTTTTTAAACCCAATTTAGTGCATGCAACAGAAACATTAACTGCATTTCCAGCTATTGAAGTCCCAAATTTTTCCACAGGCACTTTACTCCCATGGTAAAAGCAAATCTCAGGGTTTTCTTCTTCGCCTGGATTAGAGACAAAGCTCGGATCAATTTTCATGAAGAGGTCAATGGAGCTGTCTCCAATGGTTAATAAGTCTATTTCTTGTTTTTCACAAGGAGTATTTTTATCTTTAGTGGGCATTATAAGAAATTTTAACAAATTTAGTCTTTTTGTGTATACTAAAATTATGAAGAAACCTGTTCAAACTTCAAACTCGGGTTTATCCCATGGTTTTACTTTAATTGAATTGCTTATTGTTATAGTCCTTATAGGCATTTTGTCGGGCGTTTTGCTCGCAGTTATTCAACCAGGAGCTCAAAGAGCTAGAGCAAATGAAGCAGTTATGCGTACCAATATGGATAAAATACGAATGGCTGCTTTAGCATGTAACAGTGCCAGGCTTTCTATTTCATCATGTAATAGTTGGGCAAATATCGGAGTGAATAATCCAGCGGGGACTCCCACAGGTAGTACATATGTAATGGGGTATAACTCTACGGGAGGTTATATTCATATACGAAGTTGTATGGATACCATGACAGGTTGGACATGCCCCACGGGGATTTGTACGATACAATATCGAATTTTTCCAGACGGAACTTTTACCCGAGATAGTACAAACTGTAGTATCGATTTAAACTAATAGGCAAGTAATCAATTTCGCAAAGTTTCCAAAAGCACTTTTTTAATAGCGTCCTTATCCAGTTTATATTTTTTTAACAAATCTTCATAGTCCCCCGATTCTCCAAAACTATCTTGCATCCCAATTCTTGTTATTTGGGCAGGCATCCCTTCCGAAAGGATTTCACATATTAAGCTTCCAAACCCTCCCGAAATTTGATGCTCTTCCAATGTCACAACCTTATCTATTCCATCAAGCTCTTCTAACAACTGCTCTTTGTTTAAAGGTTTTATAGTGGCACAATTTATAACCTTTACCGAACTTTTATACTTTTCATTAATTTCTTGTGCTGCAAAAAGTCCTTGTGCCAAAATTGTTCCTGTTCCCACCAGAGCTACCCTTTTCCCTTCTTCCAAAACCTTTATTTCTCCTAAGGCAAATTTTGTTTGAGGCGCCGTCATAACAGAAGTTGCCCCTCTTCCCAATCGAATATAAACAGGCCCCTCAATTTCTGCTGCCAACTTAACAGCTTTTTTGGTTTCATAGTAATCGCAAGGGGAAAGCACTGTCATATTGGGTAAAACTCGCATTAAAGCAATATCTTCCAGAGCCTCATGCGATGCGCCGTCTTTACTAGGGGAAAGTCCTGTGTGAGTGGAAACAATTTTTACATTGGCTTTGTTATAACAAACGCTCAATCGAATTTGATCCCAGTTTCGACCTGGTGAAAACACTCCAAACGAAGCCATAAACGGTATTTTTCCTCCCAAAGCTAGCCCTGTAGCAACTCCAGCCATATTTTGCTCTGCCACGCCTACTTCAAAAAACCTCTCTGGGAATTTTTTAGCAAAGTCAGCTGTTTTAACCGAGTCAGATAAATCTGCCGAAACCACAACAACATCTGGATTTTCCTTTGCCAAATCCAACAAAGTCTCCCCAAGAGCTTCTCTAGTGGACTTTTCCTCAATTGCCTTCTCTATAGCTGTTTTTTTTGTGTTTTTAGAATTCGCCACAGGGCAGTTCTCTTTTTAATGATGTAAAATCTATTTCCCAATCTGTTTTATTGATTAGAACCATGTCAACTATAATACTTTTTACTGCCATTTCCTCCTCGGTTGCTTTTTCTGGACATTCATCTTCCATAGGAACGGTTAATTCATGCTCTACAGTAAGTTTCTTGTCTTCTGAGTCACTCTCTACTTTTTTAATTTTGTATTTATTAAGAGGCCCTTCCACAGAACTTGAGGCCACTGCCAAAAGATAATTTTTATCAAAATTAAAGTTTTCTCTTAAATCAATTTGACCTTCAGGATCTATTTCTGCCATAAATTGAGTTAATTCCTCTTCGGAAGTGATTATTTTCCTAGTTTTATCTTTTTCTTCTTCTACAGTGACCCTTTTTGGCAATCCTTCAATTCTACTTACTTTTATAGAATCCCCTCCAATTGAAGGGAGTTTCATATCTTGCCCAAACAGAAAGTATCCTGCTCCTCCAATCAATAGAAAAATAATTATTAGGGGTAAAATATTTACATAAATTTTTACATCAGTTTTTTTTGTCATGTTTCTCCTTTTAGAGTCTTAATTAAGTAATTTTTTAATTTGTCTAATTGCTCTATTTTTTTCTTCCTCATTTGGAGGTTTGCCATGCCACTGGGCTTTATTTTCCATAAAGTCTACTCCCTTTCCTGGTATGGTATGGGCAATTATAACAGTTGGATGATTTAAAATCCTCTTTGCCATTTTTATTGCGCTTTTAATTTCCATAATATTGTGTCCGTCAATTTCAAGAACATACCAGTTAAAACTTTCTAATTTTTCTCGCAAATTTTCCAGGGGCATAATCTCTTCGGTTGGGCCGCTAATTTGAATATTATTTCTATCAATTATCCATGTGAGATTAGATAAATTATATTTTGGTGCAAGCATTGCCGCTTCCCAAGTTTGCCCTTCGTTTAGCTCGCCATCACTAGTCATACAATAAGTATGAGTATTTGTATTATCCAATCTTGATGCTAATGCCTTTCCTATAGCAATGGAAAGCCCTTGTCCCAGTGATCCAGCTCCTGTTTCTATACCAGAAATCTCAATCGAAGGGTGCCCCTGCAAAAGGGAGTTAGCCTGCCTAAATTTTGCAAGTTCTGCTTTTGGAAAAAAGCCTTTTTTTGCTAAAGTTGCGTATAAAATTGGACAAATATGCCCATTGGAAAGTATAAAAAAATCTCTTTTTGGATCTTTTGGCTTTTGTGGATTTATTTTTAGTTCCGAAAAATAAAGGGCTGTAAAAATTTCTGCCGTTCCTAATGACCCCGCCGAATGCCCGGACTTTGCTTTTTCTAACATTTCTAACACATCTATTCTTAGCTGGTGTGCTATTTGTTGCAGTTTTTCAATGGAAAGTTCTGTATCTAAATTTGTTTCTGTTTGAGGCATTGTTTATATTATAGCACTAGGTTTTGACCTTGGCTCATTTAATTTTTACTGGAAGTTACTCTAAAAGGGAAATTACCCCTTCGGTTTGGGAAGTGGTGCCCGAATTTAAATCCTCAACATATTCCAAAACCTCTTCTGGTGTGTTGCATATCTTAAGTAAATCCCTTTCACCTGGCCTAAGAATCATATTCTTTTCTATTACATCCAAAATTTCTTGCCAAAAATCCCCAAAAAGCACTATTGGCTTATGATTTCCTTCATGAATTCTTGAACTTGCCCAGGTCATACCCCATTCACTAATTGTTCCAGTTCCGCCTTTAAAAATAATATGTAAATCAGAATTTTGGAGCATTACTTTTGTTCTATCAAAATAATCTAAGGTGATAATTTCTTGGTCAAAAAAGTTTTCTGGATCTGTGCCTTCGTAGTTTTTTTTCTTTTTGTTAGGGTGATATGTAACCGCAAGGACTCTTCCATTTACAGCATTTCCCCCCATTGTGGACGCTCTCATAACTCCTGGTCCTCCGCCATTTACAATTTCATACCCTTTTTCTGCTAGGATTTTTGCGGTTTCATAAGCTTGTTTAAAAACTTCTGAATCGTTTTTCCAAGCTGCTCCGCCCAGAAAGGCTATTTGTTTAATGTTTTTCATTCTTTATATTTGTTCTTTTAATGTTTTTTCTAAATTTACAAAAGTTTCATATTCCTCTTGTGGATTATTTGAATCAAATATTGCAGATCCAATTACAACATTATCTACTCCAGCTTGCAAGATGTCTTGAATATTGTTTTTTTTGACGCCCCCATCTATTTGAAGGGGAATGTGAGGGAATTTTTGCTTTATTAGTTTAATTCTTTCCAGTGTCTGCGGGATAAATTTTCCTCCTTGTTTTCCTGGAATTACCCCCAAAAGTTGAATAAAGTCCAAGCTTTGTGCAAAAGGGGTTAGTGTCGCGATGGGGGTTTCAGGGTCCAAGGATAATCCTTTGCCAAAACCTAGGTTCTCCGCCTTGTTAAGGAAACTCCAGAGTTTCTCCCAAGGATTATCCTTGACCTCGGTGCTTACCTTTACCACTTTTTGGCTTAAGCCACAGGGTAAAGTGCCAATCTGCTCCAAAGATCCCAAGGGATTATCCTTCATAAAGTGAAGTTCAATGTCAGCCTTTGTCTCAATACCTAGGATTTTTTCCAAATCTAAAAAGGTCTTTCCTTCAACTACTTTTCCGTCAGCTATGTCAATTTGGACAAGAGGAGCAGCACCGTCAATTAAAGCAAGTTTGGCCTTAATTTCTTCTAAACTAGCTTCTAAAATAACAGGAATAATCATGAAAGCTCCTCAATTTGGTTAATTCGCCTTATATGTCTTTCCTCCTGCAAAAAGTCAGTAGAAAGCCATGCTAAAACAATTTCCAGTGCCAAATCCTTGTCAATGTAATCAGCAGGTAGAGTTAGCACATTTGTATCGTCATCCAACCGATGGGATTTTGCATGCGCAACCCCCCAAGAAAGCCCCGCTCTAATGCCTTTGTGGCGGTTAGCAAAAATGGTAACTCCCACACCATTGCGACAAATTAAAATGGCTTTGTTTTCCAGGGGTTTTCCCAAACTCTCCTGCACTTTTGTAATGGCAAGTTTGGTTGTTTGCGGGTAATCATCGGTGGAGTTGAGGTCAAAGGGGCCTGTGTCTTCTACGGGTAAGTCTTTTCCTTTGAGGTAATCTAACAGGAAGTTTTTAAGTTGAAATCCTCCATGATCAGATGCAAGATAAATGTGCATATTTTAATGATAGCAAATACAAAAAATATTAGTTTAGGACAACCTTAACGGTTGCAATAAAACCCTTATTGTCACATAAACCCCTATATAAATTCCAAAATAATACCCCTCCTTCAATTTTTTATGTGTCCACAGATATTGCAAAACAAAAAACAGGCTAAGATTTAGCATTGACTCATACAAAAACAACGGATGGTGCCTTCTCCCATCAATTAGGAGCCCCCAGGGAAGGGAAGTTTCCACTCCATATACTTCTTGATTAAAAAAATTACCCCAACGACCAATTGCCTGTGCTAAAGGTAAGCCTAAAACAAAAATATCTAGCCATGTCAAAATCTTCTCTTTATAAAAACACAAAACACCCACTGCTCCTAAACCTCCTCCTATTAAACCGCCAAAAATGCCTAAACCACCTTTCCATATTTCAAAAGCCTGTCCTAAGTTTTGCGAATAAAACGCCCAATAATCTATGACATGCCAAAGCCTTGCGCCAACAACCCCTCCAATAATCGCAAAATTTACCGCAATATAAAAGACCTTTAAATTTAAACCCTTCTTTTTTGCTGCCTTTTCGGAAATTAGAAATGCAAGAATTCCACCAATGCTAATTAATAGCCCATACATATATTACATGAACTGAATCATTACAAGCAAAGCCAAAACACTAACAATGATGTAAGCCTTTACCCCTTTTTTGGAAGGAGGCTCTTTTAAAAGCCAAAACCACTCCATGGCAGTATCTGCTGCATAACTTTCGCCAATTCTATAAAGTGAGTTTGCAAATGCAGAAATAATCATCACTTTTGTAAACAAATTTAATGGTGAAAAGACCATGAAAAAAGTAAGTGCTAAAAGTATTACCTGAAACAAGACACTAT
>CAZHSR010000039.1:2656-6307 GCA_964535155.1 uncultured Candidatus Saccharibacteria bacterium | reverse complement strand
ATTGGTAAAAACGGTTTTACAGTAGTGCAGGAATATTAACCTGCTATCCATCGGCTACGCCTTTCGGCCTCGCCTTAGGGTCGACTAACCCTCCGATGACTGACATAGCGGAGGAACCCTTAGACTTCCGGCGAGGAGGGTTCTCACCTCCTTCTCGTTACTCATGCCAACATTCTCTCTTGATGACGCTCCAGTAGCTCTCGCGAGTCTACCTTCACAGCATATACGCCATAGTAAAACTTGGCGTGACATCAATGCTCCCCTACCTTCTGTCATATAAATATGACAAAACCATAGCGTCGGTTCTTTGCTTGAGTCCCGTTACATTTTCGACGCGAAACCGTTTAACTAGTGAGCTGTTACGCTTTCTTTAAAGGATTGCTGCTTCTAAGCCAACCTCCTAGCTGTCTAAACAATTTCACTTTCTTTCTCACTAAGCAAAGATTAGGGACCTTAGCTGATGGTCTGGGATGTTTCCCTTTTGCGCCAGGAACTTGCTCCCTGGAACTGACTCCCGATCAAAGGTTTGCGCATTCGGAGTTTGGTAAAAACTGGTACGCAAAGCGCCCAAGTTCTTTTCAGTTTCTCTACCTCACAAACCATATAAGATCGAGGCTATACCTACATATATTTCGGGGAGAGCCAGCTATCACCCGGTTCGATTACCGTTTCGGCCCTAACCACAGGTCATCCGAGCATTTTTTCACATACAACGGTTCGGGCCTCCCTTGTCAATTACGACAAGTTCACCCTGCCCATGGTTAGCTCACCGGGCTTCGGGTCTAATAGAATGCACTAATCTATATAAATACAGATATGCGCCGGTTAAGACTTGGTTTCCCTACGCCTCCGCAACTTAATTGCTTAAGCTTGCGCATCCTATTAACTCGTTGGCTCATGTTTCAATAGGCACAATATCACCCTCAATCGTATAAATACGACGGGGCTTTATCAGCTTGTCTGTGCACGGTTTCAGGTTCTATTTCACTCCCCTACAAGGGGTTCTTTTCACCTTTCCCTTACGGTACTAGTTCACTATCGGTGTCTTGATGTATTTAGCCTTAGCAGATGGTCCTGCTATATTCACACGAGGTTACACGTGACTCGTGCTACTCAGGAAAACTCAAGAAGGCTTTTTTGTTTCGAATACGGGGCTATTACCCGCTATGGCGCCACTTTCCAGAAAGCTTCTTCTACAAAAAAACTTTGTAACTTCTTTGTCTTAAGACATAGAGTTTCCATACCCCCAAGTCGCTAGGATTTTAATAAATTAAAGTCTTAACGGATCTAATTAAATAGATCTGAACTTGAGTTTGGGCTAATTCCCGTTCGCTCGCCGCTACTTAGGAAATACTTTACCTAATAAATTAGGCGTATTTTAGTTTCTATTCCTCCGGCTACTAAGATGTGTCAGTTCGCCGGGTTACCTTCGATTTGTCTATGACTTGCTCTAAAGCAAATTTTCAACAAAAGGATATCTATCTTATGATAGATGGGTTGTCCCATTCGGAAATCCCCGAGTTATAGCGTTTCTTGGCAACTTCTCGAGGCTTATCGCAGCCTAGTACGTCCTTCTTCGGCATCAAGACCCAAGGCATCCACCATGCACATGAGTATCTTTCTATGTACAGATTTTCTTGCGAATTTCTGTACGCTACAACTAAATGCAAAGCATTTGGTTGTTAATTTTTTTTCGATGATTGAACATTTTTGACCTCACCTTCGGGGGAAGGTTTTGGTCGATGAACAATTTACTCAGTTTTCAAAGTGCTTTTAAAGTTTGCGCAGCAAACTTTAAAAACTCAACGTAAATGCGAGCGTACTAAAGCGAGCATTTCGTTGTGCTTAAAAAGTTTCGCAGAAACTTTTTACATGAGTCTAGGGTTGCGTAGCAACCTTGACACATTCTGTAGGATGTCCCCAGAGTTGTTAAAGTTGCAAGCAACTTTAACAGTCCAGCAAAATACTCGTATTCACTCGCATTTTCCTGGCCCAAAAAAATTCTTACAGAATTTTTTTGGTGGACTCGGCGGGAATTGAACCCGCTACCTCTGCTATGCAAAAGCAGCGCTCTAGCCAATTGAGCTACGAGCCCATAAAGCATACAAGCGAGTCAATTCTTTAAGTCCTATTTAATTAAGTGCGAAAAAATAAAGCTCATAATCAAGCCATATCAAGCACTCAACCAAATATTTCTTGAAACGCAAGCAATTGCTTGAGTTAATAATGTCTCCCAACAATATGCAAATTTCTTTTAGAGACACTAAAAACCAGAGCTTCTTTAAAAGAAGATGATTACCATTCCTACAGGTGGGAGTAATTTATCATTAGCAATAGGGTATGTCAACCATTTTGCATTAGAATTTCGCCTTTGCAAAAACATCCACATTCAAAAACTCCCACAAATGCTAAAATACATCCAATGAGTAAAATAAAATGTCTAATCCTAACAACCTCCATGGGACACGAAAGCATAGCAAAAGCAATAGAGCAAAATCTTTTGAACCACAATTTTGAAACAAAATTTGTAAAAGAGGAATTTGCAGAAGTAAGCCTTCAGTATCAGCCTATTTACCAATTCTTCCCAAAATTAAATAAAAGCTATTACAAAATGGGAAAAAATAAACTTGTTCAAAAGGTTATGAAAAGGCTTTATGAAGACAAGAAACGCAGAAAACTGGAGAGAATAATTAGAAATTACTCCCCCGATGTGATTATTTCTACATATTTTTTCTACAACTACATGCTAGGAGAGCTAAAGAAAAAGCAAGATTTTGCCTTTATAAACATAATTGCAAATCCCGCAACCACACATCCATTGGAGTACAGTCCAGATGCAGATTTAAATTTAATATATGATGAAAGGTCTAGAAAGGATGCTTTAAAATACGGGATTCCAAAGGAAAAGGTGGAAGAAATTGGATGGTTTACAAAGGAAGAATTTTTTCAAGAAAAGTCTGCCACCAAAGAGGAAATCCCTACTATTTTAATTTCTGCGGGGTCGCTTGGGACATCACAGGTCGCAAAATTCCTTCCAGTACTTTTTAAGTTTCAAAAAAACTTCCATTACATTTTTGTTGCAGGAAAAAACAAGGCTTTGTACGAGATATTTAAAAGGTATCAGAATTTATGTAGCATTACACACAAGAATTTACCCAAAATCACGATTTTGCAGTTCACAACAGAGATGCCAAACCTCATGGCAAGGGCGGACATAATTGCAGGGAAGGCAGGGCCAAATTTGCTTTTTGAGTCAGTTGCAGCAGAAAAACCTTTTTTGGCTTTAACTTATATACCAGGGCAAGAGGATGGGAATTTGGACATAATAAAAGAGAAGAATCTTGGATGGGTGGCGTTAAAAAGGAAGGATTTGGCCAAAATATTGGCAAGTTTTACAAAGAATCCTGAGTTGATTAATGAAAAAGCAGAAGATATTGCAAGAGAAAAAGAGAGAATTTCTCAATCTGGGGAGAAATTGGTGAAATGTATTAATGATTTACTCAATAGGGGTTCTAGGGGCTAACATAGACTTTAAAACTAAGAGTTTCCCTTGATGTGTTTCGGGAAGAGATTTTATAAGAGCTTCAGCAGGGTTTTGGCCGTCGAAGGGTGTGTCTCGCAACTGCAGTCGCCACTGTGCCTCAGCAATAT
>CAZHSR010000039.1:0-2646 GCA_964535155.1 uncultured Candidatus Saccharibacteria bacterium | reverse complement strand
GCATTTCCTCCTGACCCTCCAATAACCAGTTACTTAAAGTCACAAGATTGGGATCTGCAGGTAAAATTTCTTTTTGATTTCTTAAGACAGATTTGGGCAAGGCTCCATTTTCTACCCATGTAGCTAATCTCTCCCTTAAAACACGCCTTCTTAAAGCACTAGGTGTCTCCACAATCTCTACCACTTCCTCCTCTTCAATTGGTTGCCATAACTGGGAACGAATATAAACATACTGTTGGATGCGGGTTTGCAAAGCTATAATGCCGCCCATATCCTCCTCTTCGTTTATATCCAATCCTAATGTATATTCAATTGCTTGCATCCAAGTATCATATTGCTCCACAGGAATATTAGCTTTCACACAGTATTCTGCGGGATTTTGGGACACATAATCAGCAAAGTGGGTGTTTCTCAAGTAACTTGCGGCCTCATCTCTAGTTTTTGCGGAATCATTTGCTCCAAAAAGCCATCCTTGCAAACCAGCATTTCCACCAAATTCCTGTTCAATAAATTAGTTGTAAGCTTCTTTTGTTCTGTCATCCCCTTCTATTCCCGAGAGGAGTTCTTCTGGAGATTTCAAAACAGCAGGCTTCTCTTCTGTTTTTGATCTGTCAATTGGGACACCATCCCCCTGAGGTTTTTCCCTAATACCTCCATGAAGATACTGTTGGTTATGATTTGATTCATTAGTTTCGCCAAAACCTCCATTTGTCATACATCCATTTTATACAGAAAAACCCAGTACGCAAATCCACTTTACGACGCACATCCCATCGCCTAGAAATACGCTATAATAACAATATCCATGGAATTTTCTGAAGTGAAAGGACAAACAGAAAAACTTCTAAAAAGTAAAGCCCGACTTTCTGGAGAATCTTATTTTGAATACGCCCAAAAGACAGCTTCAAAACTAAAAAAGTACGGCATTAAGGACGAAACCACTTTAAAACTGGCTTATTTGCATCACATTCCAAGGACTTCTGCTTTGTACAAAAGCCTAATCGATGGAGAGGCAGAAAAAATGCTTCAAAAATATGAAAAGTTTGCCAATACAAAAATAAGCACCGATTCCCTTCAAAAGTTTAATGAAAAATATTTAATTCAGACCTGCATAAACCTGGTGGAGGATGTGCGTCCTTTAACTGTGCGAATTGCGGAAAAATTAGTAGATCTGGAAAATAGTTGGGTATTTGCAAAACAGAAACGAGAAGATATTGCTTTAAGGGCAATGTATTTATATGCACCTTTGGCAAAGATCCTAGGAATAAACGCTTTGTCAAAAGATCTGGAAGATGTGGCTTTTAAAATTTTGTTCCCAATGGAGTATTACACTCTAAAAAGGCTGATAGAAAAGAAAAAATGGGGCACCAAGAAAATTTTTGATGATACTGAAAAGGTTTTAAAGGAACTTTTGGAAGAACAAGGATTGTCTAACTTTATCATAAATTATCGTACAAAGGGCATATATAGCACATATAAGAAGGTCATAAGATATAACCCTAAAACTGAAAAAATAAAGGAAACTTTAGATAGGGTTTATGACCTTTTTGCCTTACGAATTGTTGTACAGACCACAGAAGAGTGTTACTTGGTAGAAAATTTATTGTCACAACTTTGGGAAAATATCCCTTCGGAAAGGGATGATTATATAAAAAGGCCAAGACTCACTGGATATGAGGCTATTCACAATGCCTTTAAGATAGAGCAAAGGCTAATAATGGAGGTGCAAATTAAGACTTTTGAGATGCATCAAAGGGCAGAATATGGGATAAGTTCTCATTTGCTGTATAAAATAGGGGATAAAGGGCAAAAGTCCTTGGCAGTTGGCGAGTTTAAAAAGTATCTGGCAAAGCATCCGGAATGGTTTAAGGATTTAAACTTTTGGGAGTTGCAAAAGAAAAAAGGTTATATTCCAAATACGCCTTTTAGTGAAAAGGAATATGTTTTGACGCCCAAAGGGGGTATTGTGGAATTGCCAAAGGGCGCAACTGTGGTAGATTTTGCTTTTGCAGTGCATACAAGCATTGGAGAGCATTGTATAGGTGCTTTTGTAAACAATAAAATTGTGAAGCTGGATTATGTTGTTAAAACAGGAGATATTGTAAATATAAAGTTGGATAAGAAAAAGAGGCGACCTAGCAAGGATTGGCTGGAATTTGTGAAAACTAGGCGAGCTCGAATTAGGATTAAAAAACTGGTGGAACAAGATTAGATGGGTTATAATTCGGTTTGTTTGAAGGAAGGGACTTTGTATTCCTACCGCTCAATCGAAGGTTTTACGGGCGTTTAGCTCAGGTGGTTAGAGCACTCCTCTGATAAGGGAGAGGTCCATGGTTCGAGTCCATGAACGCCCACCAAAAAAGTTCTGTAAGAACTTTTTTGGGCCAACGCAAATGAGAGCGAATGCGAACATTTCGTTGGACTGGCAAAGAGCGTAGCTCTTTGGCGACGCATAATTTTCTAAAATGAAAAATGATATAGTTTAAATATGCCCGACATTACTGCCAACAAAACATTTAGAAAAATCCTCATCCCATTACTAATAGCTTTGACATTAAATTACAAAAGCCTAATGAATCTAGAAAATCCCACTGATTTAGTAAATTTAATAATAAGAGTTTTTATAATAATTTCTATAATTCTGGT
>CAZHSR010000038.1:0-6536 GCA_964535155.1 uncultured Candidatus Saccharibacteria bacterium | reverse complement strand
TCTAGGGATTATCCTTGGCGAAATCTGTACTTCTATTTGTTGCAACAGCTCAAAGTGCCATTGCCTCCAAGGATTATCCTTGACAAAATACTCGGTTTTCCGCTTTGCAACAGTCAATAGTTCACTTTCTTCAAAGGATTATCCTTATAAACTGTTGCTGTGGAAAAAATGCCTTAATGAAGGACTTTTGAGTATCTTGTTACAACAAATATTATAGCATGAATGTCATATTTATCAAAATTGTATTTATTGCTTAATTATTGGGACTTTTATAACTCTGAATAATCTCCCCAAAATAATTCACCCCACGGCACCAAGACCCATCGGAAGGAGGCGTGTAAATCTTCATGATTTCACAAGTGTTGGTTATGCCCCTAGAATAAAAATTGTCTCCCAAATACTTGGATACTGCAGCAATACCTTCTTCCCAGCTGCCAAAAGCTTTAACATGCTTTCCCCAAACTCCCCATCCCCAAGCGTTAAAAGTCTCTTCCCCGCTTTCAATTCTGGGCGTAATTTTTCCGCAACTAGACTCTTGGAACGCAATAGATGCAACAAGCCAGTAAGGGATTTCGTGTTTGTCGGCCTCTTTTACAAAGACCTTTCCGTACCCTTTTAAAGGGCAGTTGTAGGCTTCAAAGATTTTTTCCAGTGTTGCAGATCTAGGGTCTCCACCGAAGAGATTTGTGGACGAGGCTAGTGCAGTTAAAGGTTTAGATGAAAAAATGGAGTATTTGTTGTACTTGGGGGTATTGCTTGTACCTCCCGAGATTAAAAAGACTATAGCAATAATTAAAGCGGCGTTTATTCCAAGTGAGATAGCCGAAACCCTTGGCAATTCCAGGTTTTTAACCTTTTTTAAGGCCAAAAGTCTTTGTTTGGCACTTTCCCTTGTTTGCAAAAGCCTATCCTGATATGTGGCAAACCTTCCCGTTTCGGTTTTTTGTGCTTCTTTGGCAAGCTTTTCTACAACTACAGCTTCAGGGATGGTTTCTTGTTGTAGGGAGACAACGGAATTGTAATCCTTGTATGTCTTTAAGGTCTTGCCGTTTTTAGTAAAGAATTGTTGAGATTCTTTCTTTTTGTAAACTTTTTTATGCATACCAAAAGCGTTTTTAATGCCTTCTGTTATTCTATCAAATTGAAGAGTGAGGTGCAAAACTGCTACAATTGTTACCTATGCAAGCAGTTATATTGGCAGCAGGAAACGGAAACAGATTAAAACCCTTTACTTTAAGCAGATCAAAGGCAATGGCCCCTGTTGTTGGAAAGCCAATTATTTCTAGAGTAATGGAAGGGATTTATGCGGCAGGTATAAAAGATTTTGTTGTGGTTATAGGTCCCAATGATTCCCCCTTAAAGGAGTATTTTTCTTTCCCTCTGTTTATAGAAAATTACCCAGATATTAGTTTGTCTTTTGCAACACAAAATGAAAGATTAGGTACTGCTCACGCTTTGAGTTGTGCCAAAGGTCTAATTTCGGATACATTTATTTTATCCGCCTGTGATTCCCTCTATAAAGACAATCTTATTACAGATTTTGTTTCCGCCTTTAAAGCGCAAGGCCAAAAAGGAGCCTTATTACTGCAAGAAGTGGATGAGACTCGCTTCTCCAAAAGTGGCATAGTTGGATTTGATTCAAAAGGGTTTATAAATAAAATTATTGAAAAGCCCTCTCCCGATGAGGCGCCTTCTCACATGGCTAGCCTGCCTTTATATATTTTTTCTCCAGAAATAATGGAATTTGTTGACAAGGTGCCTCTATCTAAGCGAGGTGAGTACGAATTACAGGATGCTATTCAGTTTTTTATAGATAAATTTGGCTCGCTTGGAAAATTTGTTACGGATTTTAGATTGGAACTGACCTCCCCCGAAGATTTGTTGAACCTAAACTTAAAGTTTTTAGAGACTATTGGGTTTGAGAGCAAATTCCCAAAAAATATTTCTTCAACATGCAAAATTATTTCTCCCGTTTATATTTCAGAAAAAGCTTTTATTGGAAATAACTGTGAAATTGGTCCAAATGTATATCTTGAGGAAGGTAGCGTAATTGAAGATGATTGCCACCTTGATAACAGCATCGTTTTATCCAATGGACTTGTTAAAAGGGGCTCCAACTTATCGCATGAAATTGTCCTTTAAATAATCTCAAATGGTTTCTTTATCTATAAGGCTTTTTATATAACCCTTGCGCTATCAATTTGTTTAGTAAATAGAATTTTAAATTTGTCTTTAACTTCGGGATGTTCTTTTGGGTATTTCTTTTCTATGTTTTCAACAATCTCTTCTTTATATTTAGGGTCAACAAGACCTATACACGAACCCCTAAAACCCGCACCGCTAAATCTTGACCCGTACACGCCTTTGCTGTTTTCTAGGATCCTTTGAAGTGAAATTAAATGAGGACTTCCAGATTCATAATTTTCTATAGAGCTTTGACAGGACTGATTTATTAATTTGCCAAACTCTTCAATATCCCCTTTTTCCCAAGCAATTATACCTTTTTGTACTCTATCCATTTCGGTAAAAAAGTGTTTTGCTCTTATGTCTAGTGGGTTTGGCAAGATACTTTTGTGTTTTTCCCAGATTTCATTAGGCACATCCTCTAACTTTGGTTCTTTGCTTGTTTTAATACCTGCTTTCTCACATAGTATTTTTGCAGCTTCAAGACATTGTGTAACTCTGTTGTTGTAATCAGAGGAACTAATTAAACTCTCACTTAGGCCTGAATAAGCAACAATTATTTCGTAGTCTTTGGCATTATTGCCCAATTGAATTTGTTTAAATTCAATATTTTTACAGTTTAAATGCGTAAGTGAAGAGCTATTTCCCATGAGGATAATTGACTGGTCCAATATGCCGTTTTTAAGTCCAAGAAATCCGTTTTCTATGTCCTTATCTAATTGAATGTTTTCCTTTTGTGAAATCTCTAAGTTATTTGCTTTTTCTAGGGCTAGTAAATAAGCTACCCCTACCGAAGCCGAGGAGCTTAGTCCCCCAATGGGAGTTGACCCTTCGATTAGGCCTACAAAACCTTTCTCAATGGGATATTTTGCTTTAAGTGCTACTGCAGCCCCTCTTGCGTAATTTTCCCAGTTTAATTCTGACTCAACTATGTTGTCAGAAAGGGAAAAATTTGCTTCCCCTTCAAAGTTTAGGCTTTGAATTTTAACTTGCGCATCATTGGAAGGTGAAAAAAATAAGATATTAGGCTCCCCTACTGGAAGGCCTGTAACATGTCCTCCTTGATGATCGATATGTGCCCCAAGTGGGCAAATTCTTAATGGAGATATTACAGTATAAATAGGATTTTTGGTTTGTGAGATTTGCGGGTATTTTTCCGCTAGTGTCTCTTTAAGTTTTTTTATTCTTTGGTCAAACATAATGATCCCGAATCAACAAGTAATCTAAACTACAGACATTATATTAGCAGATAAAAACAGGTGGGTTAAGGTGTTATAGTAGCCTATTTTAGTAAAATGTATAGTGCCACTGGACAAATTACTATTAAAATGTACAACGGCTTGAGCATTGAAAATTTTCTGGTCGGGGTGGCCAGACTTGAACTGGCGACCTCGCGGTCCCAAACCGCGCGCTCTAGCCAACTGAGCTACACCCCGGGGACATATTCCTTCGGTTGAGACTTTTTAAAAAAAGTCTGTGAAGTTTTTCTATTTTACACCACTTTCCTAAAAAAGTACTATAGTAAGCAATATGTCCAATTGGTTCTTCAAAATAAAAACCTTTCTCTTAAACAGCAACCTCCTCACAGTTCTTGCCGTTCTAATACTAATTTTAGGCTATTACCTTCGCTTATCCATGGCGTTTGCCCCACAAAACCTCGGTGGAGATGATTTTACCCACATAGAAGCAGTTGAAACCTTTATAGACGGTAAAAATCCTTATAAATACACAGTTGAAAGTTACGATAATCTAGAAAAAGCTCCTGCCTCCAAAGGATATGCCTATTTTCCAGCTATTTTATATGTTTACACTTTGCTGTACAAATTTGCCGCCGCCCTTCCCAATGCTGAATTCTTCACTCACTCATTTTTCCTGCTTCCCGGAGTCTTAGCCGACTTTGCAATTGGAATTTTCCTTTTCCTTTACTTTTGCAAAAAGGATAAGTTGGTCATGCTCTATTCCGTTATGTTTTGGACTTTTAATTACTTCTTCCTGGCGCGCAATACTTTGGCTAGATTTGATTCAGTGCCAGTACTTTTTTTATTATTGGCGCTGTATCAGCTTGGAAAGAGCGGTGTAAAATCTGGAATCCTTTTCTCACTTTCGGTTTTGTTTAAAACTTTTCCCGTGATTTTATTTCCTTTGTTTATTTTTAAGTCAAAAAACCCCCTCAAATTCTTGTTAGCAGGCTTTGCAATAGCTTTAATTTTCAGTTTACCTTTTATCACTTCTCCGCAAGAAATTTCCACTTACATTCAAGGAACTTTATTTGTCCACAGTGACAGATTTGTTCAAGGTCGCCCCTTTTTATACTACCTAAGCTACCTTTTTAGCATTGAATTTTTTAGAGTTGTCCCTTTTGGCTTTTATTCTATTGGAAGTATCGTATTTGGATGGATTTTTTTGGTCGCCAACAGAGTTTTTGGTTGGATTAATAATAAATATGTTGCAAGCATATATCCGTTTGTAATTTTTTACCTTTTAACTCCAGTCTTAAACAGAACTTTTTTATTATGGTGGATACCATTCTTGTTACTGGGGACTTATAGGCTTTTTGAAAAGAGAAATTTATCTTTTTTTTACATTATTACTGGAATATTTTGGGCATTCTTTTATTGGTACCTTTCTCAATGGGATAATGGCCTCCACGATGGTTTGAAGGTCGGGTTTATAGTATGAGGGATTATCCCTGTAAGAAATTGTATAATTCCTTTATATGAAAACTCTAAAAGCCTTTTTTTCAAAATTTTTCAGGGATAATCCCTTACGGATTCTTCGCAAACCAAGTAACAACAGCCTAAAGGTGCTATCCTTACTAGGATTATCCTTGGGAGTTTTGGCAGTGGTTTACATAAATCTTCAAGAAAAGGCGGCCGTTAATGAGTCAAGGCTTCCGGAAAAAGTTGCCACGGAACGCTATTTTAACCGTTGGCTTACAAATCTTAAAAACAAAGATGTAGAAATAGAAGGAAAAGAATTTTTCTTTATAGAAGAACGAGAAGCCCTAAGTATGAGCGTCCTAAAAGTTTATTCGGTGGAGGACCCGATAAAAAAAGAACAACTAGATTTAGCTTTGCAAAACCTTCAAGACACTTCGCATGTAGCTTTTGCTCCCAACAACAGAATTTTCCTTGACTACAGAGACGAATTCAAAGACGGATTCCTCCCTGGTCAAGTGAGATTATTTGGTCAAAAAGAAAACAAGATCATAGAAGCCAGAATTGTTGATTGTTACACCCCGCATAATTGTTACTTTGACCGCGCCTATTTCTTAACAAACGATTACTTTGTAATTCATGAAGTTTCGTTGGCTGACAAATTAGACCTCTGCACAAGGGAAGAGGTTTGCGCTCACACTTTTAAAACTCATTTGGTTGATTTAATAAATAATAAGGTGAAAACCTATTATTCGGAGGAGAAGCTTTTTAGCATTAATGCTTGGATTGACAGGAATAAGTAAAACATTAAGTAAAGGATTATCCCTGTAAAAAATGCTAAAATCCCCTCATGTGGATTTTTTTAGCCTTTATATCGGTAGTTATGCAGGGTTTTGTAAACTATATTGACGAATTCCTTACAAACAACAATAAGTTACCCTCAGAGACCAATGTTCATACAAAAATAGGAGGTCTTGTTCTTATTTCTACATTAATGAGTTTCGTTGGCGCACTTGTCATTTCTTTTATTCCACATGATAATAATATCTCCAATTCAGCCATTTTGTTGTCTCTTTTATCAGCTGTTCCTATGGTTGCAATGTACATCTCATATTTTTACATGCTTACAATATATCCAGTTCATCAAGTTAATCCTCTTTTTCAAATTAGTACACTATGGTTATTGTTTATAGAGATATTATTTGGGGGTACGATTTCTTCAATGGGACTGATTGGAATTTTAGTAATGATATATGGGGCCTATATTCTTGATTCTGGAAGTCTAAAATGGAAAATTCCCACAAAAATGTTGTTGTTTGCTGTCCCAGCAACATCCACTTGGGCAATAGCTTTATATATGGTTCGTATGGCATCAACACAAGGGTCTCCTATTGCGGTGTCATTTTGGCAGTTAATAGGCGTAGGAATTTTGGGTGTTATTTTGTTTTTTGCTGTAAAGAGTTACAGAGAAGGTTTTCTTTTTAGGATTAAAAATCAGGGAAAGGTCTTTTTAGGTCTTAGTTTTGTTAATGAGTCTTTGGCTGAGGGCTCTTTTCTTTTTGGAAATATGGCAGTTGCCATTGCCCCTGTGGCAGCGTACATAACTGCTATGGGAGGGGTACAAAGTATTTTTGTAATGCTTTTATTTGTTCTTTTTCCTCAAGGTCCTAGGTCAAAAATATCTAAAATACAATG
>CAZHSR010000037.1:0-7162 GCA_964535155.1 uncultured Candidatus Saccharibacteria bacterium | reverse complement strand
TGCGTTCTGTCAGAACTTATGACATTATGGCTAAAGATATTCCCCCAGAATTACAAAATCCATGTCGAATGGTTCGTACTTGCATTGTAGCCTTTGATTTAATTAATACTCCAGAGGGTATCAAGTTTAAAGAGTCATTGGAGACTTCACAACAGGAATCCTTGGAATCGTTTGTAGCTCCTTTCGCTAAACTTCGAAAGGCTCTCTTTGATGTTGAAGCTATGGAGGATGCACGAGATCCTTCCCTAAAACAAGGGCGCGCCCAATTAAGAGAAGAATTGCTATCTGTGTTAAAAAGTTCTTCAGTCCCTCAATTTGTGGGTTTATGGGGCTACAAAAACCGTTTAGGTGAAATATCCCATCAAGAGACAGAAGCTCTTAGGGCAGAAAAAGTTGATCCTGTAGGGCTTTTACCAGAAGGTATGGAAATGGAAGAGTTATCAGAGGATGTTTATGCCATACTTATGCGAGATGCTTTTGGGGGTGTCCCCTTGGAGGTTTACGATAAAGTCGATATAGAAAAAAGAGTGGAGGCAGTCTTAACTGACCCCTCGCGTGTAGCGGAGTTTTTAGGGGAACCTGCACATCGTGTTCTTCAAGCTATTAGACCTCGTAAAGATTTAAAAGAAGGAGAGGTTGGGCTAGACTCTGCAAATGTCCAAGATGTTCGTTTGTATCAAACTTTAGTTGCTGGGTATATGTATGACTCCCTATATAAATCAAAAGGATGGAAAGGTACTGCGGTTGCCCCTTCCTCTGAATCGCTTTTTTTACCAAGAGATATTGAATCAAAAGATCCCTCTGGGAGGATGTTAGCTTTTATTAATCTTGGCAGAGATAAATTAGCAGAGCGTGTTGATGACCCAGAAAGCTTTGCGCGTGCCCTAAATATAGTAGAAGGTCATTGGACAAAACCTTTGAGTGGGGGAGGTTTTACACTTGGAGAGGCTTTGGCTCCTTCCGATCCAGGAAAATTGCATCTTGCCCCACAAGCTAAGAAGAAATAAATTAAGGCATTCTAACCCAAGATAGAAGTTATATTTTCGCCTTCTTCCAACGGAATAGAAAAATAAAAAGTTGTTCCTTCCCCTTCCACCGATTCAAACCAAATCTCACCCCCATGCGATTCAATAATAGTCTTTGCTATATACAGCCCAAGCCCCGTCCCATCCGTTTCTTTGGTCAAGGCATTATCTGCCCTAAAAAACTTTTCGTAAACTTTTTCTTGTTGCTCTTTTGGAATCCCAATTCCATGGTCTCTTACAAAAAACACCTTTTTCTCAGACTCTTCTTTGCATCCAATTTCTACTAGTCCTCCAGACTTAGAGTACTTAATTGCGTTATTAATTAAATTTCCAAAAACCTGCCTAATTTTTTCTCCGTCTATATTTAAAATCAGCTCATCTGGAGAACCAGCACATTTTATTATTTTTACACCTTTTTCTTCTGCCAAAATCTGATTCTCACTCAATATCTCCCCAACAACTCCAACTATATTTGTTGGCTCTTTTCTAATTTCAAACTTTCTCCCTGTTTCAATATGAGAAACATCCAAAAGCTCTTCCACAAGCTTTAATAATCGCTCATTACTTTCATGAATATCCTTTAAATATTCAATTTGCTTCTCTTTTGGCTTAACTATCTTATCCCCTAGAAGCATTTCACTTAGCCATTTTATTCCTGAAAGAGGTGTCTTCAATTGATGGGACGCCACTGACACAAACTCTGTCTTTGATCTATCAATCTCTCGCTCTCTTGTAACATCTCTAAAAACAACTACACATCCAAATATGTTTCCTGCTGAGTCTTTTAAAGGGGCCGCATTGTCACTAACCGAAATACTTGTTCCATCTTTTTTGTGCAACAAAGTGTGATTTGCCATTTCTTGAATTTCTCCTGTTTCAAACGCCTTTCTTACAAATGTGTCATTAATTTCTCCAGTTTTTTCATATGTAAAATTCAAAATTTCCTTGTAAGGCTTCCCAAGTGCTTCTTCTTCAGAATATCCAGAAAGTCTGCTTGCCATGGGATTAAATAAGGTTATTTTTAAATTCTTATCCACGGCAAAAACGCCATCTCCTATTCCTTGAATAATTGTTTTTACCCTAGCTTCACTTTCAATTAGTTTTCGTTCTTCTTCTTTTTTATCTGTTATATCAACTATTACTCCGTCTAGGAATTTTGGCTTCCCATTTTCATCATATACAGCTTGCCCTTTTTCTTTTACCCATCTCAACCTAAAGTCTTTGTGCACAATCCTATATTCAATATCCCAAGATTCTTGTTTTTCAATTGCCTTGTAAATCTCGTCCGCAACCATTTTTGCATCATCCTTATAAATTATGCTTTCATAAGTCCTCGTGTTGTTTTGAATAAACTCATCCGAAGGGAATCCACAGATCTTTTCAATATCCTGGCTTATAAATTGCATGGTCCAATTAGTATCTGGAAGGCATCTGTAAATGACCCCTGGAGCATTTGAAACAATGGCTTTAAATTGATCTAGTGAGTTTTTTAGATCTTCTTTTGTAATTTTAAGTTTATGTTTACTCTTTAGTATTAAGTAAAAAGTGAGTATCAATAGAAGGATCGCAATGGAAATAATTACACTTTGACCCGTCTCATGCATGGCCTCTAGTTCCCAAGTGTTTGCTGGATAGTCCATTCCAAGCACTGCATACACTTCTCCAGTTTCTTCGTTTACCAAGGGAGCTAATGCCGAAACCCAAGTTCCCCAATCATCAGAGTAAGGGGGTGTTATTAGAGCTTGTTTACTGGAAAAGGGTTTTTTGTGATACTCATTTGCGCCAATATATTCTTGTCCTGGCGGGGAATAATCTTCCGATCCAATAGGTTCTGAATCCACCATAAAATATACTTTCTCATTTCGCATTGTGTAAAGATACGCAAATTGCACATTCCTTTTATTTTTTGGGTATTCATCCAATCGATTTTTTATGCTCATATAAGGAGGAGTTCCCTGATCCGAAGGAATGCCCTTTAACAGTTTTGCCATTTCGCCATTTATTCCAATAGCCGCAATTTTTACTAAAGATAATGCTCTTTCTTCTGTATTTTCTATTCCTCTTTTCCATGAAACTTTAATGAGAAAAAAGCTCCCAAAAATATAGAAAATTCCTATGATTGCAAAGATAAAATTTAATTGGGCAGTACGTTTTAGTTTCATTCCTTTTATTTTTGGTCTAAATTTATTTTTCTAGTCCAAAATTTTATGTAACATTTCCGAAAGTTTATATAAATCTGTCCCCGATTTTTTAAAGTGATCTAAGGCTCCTAACTCTTTTCCCTTTTCAATGTCACTTTCTTGACCTAGGTTGCTAAGAATAATCACTGGGATATTTTCCGTTGTTTTATCGGCTTTTAATGCAGTCAAAACTTCAAATCCATTAACTTTTGGCATTATTAAATCTAGCAATACTAAATCTGGTTTCTTTTCTCGTATAAGTGCCAGGCCTTCCTCTCCATCTGAGGCTGAAAAAACATTAAAATTATTTGTTGAAAGTTCCAAAACAATAAGTTTTTGCAAAATTGTATCGTCCTCTAATACTACAATTGTTTTCTTGGGTGAATTTTTTGACATATTTCATTATTGCGGGGATGTACCTATCTGTCAATTTTCTTTTTCTTTTTTAGGTTTTAGTTTTGCAATCTATTCCGAAGTTACGCCGTCAAATTCCTCATCATTAGCTTCCGCCCCTTCTTTGGTTGCCCTTACAATCCCATCCTTGTGATGAGCAGGGGAGTAAATGGTGTATAGCTTCAACTCCTCGGTTTGGGAGGTGTTGATAGTATTATGCTCTGCTCCTGCTGGAACAACAAGGGCAATGCCGTCACTTACTTCGTATTCGTTGCCGTCAATAATGCATTTCCCTTGTCCTGCCTCAAATCTAAAAAATTGGTCGTTTTCTTCGTGAATTTCTAGCCCAATTTCTTCAAGGGGTTTAAGTGCCATTAAGACTAATTGGCTGTTTTTCCCTGTATAAAGTACTTTTCTAAAGTTGGTGTTTTGTACTGTTTCTGTCTCTATGTCTATGTGAAATCCTTTCATTTTTTGTGGGTCCTTTCTATGGAAGTTTTTACTAAGGGAATTATATCACTTGACCTTAACTTCGCTATAACCAAAAATCACTTCGTATATATTTGCAGCGCCAAATCCCACAGAAAAAGCAAATAAAAGTTCTTCCACAGGAAGATTAAAAAAGTAAATTCCTGATAGGTTTTCCAGCATCCAGTGATTTAAAAGCATATCCGGATAAATAAAAAGCAAAATTTGGAACATAAAAAAAGTAATAATTGCTATAGCTACTCCGTTAAATACAGAAAAGACAAGGAATTCTCTTCTCATTGTTACAACAACTAAACCGATAACAAGTGGGGGAATGACATGAGCCACAATAGAGTTCATTCCCACTAGAGTTACTAAAACCAAAAAGCTAAATCCTGTAATGAGTGCGGAAATAATAATTAAACTTTTATGTGTTGGATACCTCCTTCTTTTTGAATCTCTGACTTTGAAAATTAGTTCATAAAATTCGGCACTAATCCCTCCAAATATAAAGCCGTAATAAAAGTCTTCAAAAGGAAATTTTGGGAATATAAAAACAGGAGACCAATAATCTAATTTTGCATATAAATGTTCTATAACAACGGCTCCTATCCCCATAAGAATTCCTATAAAGAGCATGTCTTTTCGTCTTTCTTTTTTGGAGAATAAGATTACCCAGATAGGAACAAAAACTGTTATTCCTATGAAGTAGAAGTATTTTACAAATCCTGCTTCCATTTATTTAGTATAGCATTTGATCTTGTTAGTCTTTTAGTTTCTTTTATATCACCCTGCTATCATAAGCCCAATGAAGAAGCGCCTGCCTCTGTTTAGGCCTGCAAGTCCAATCGCCTGGGAAGCACCCATTTTTAACTTGAGCAACATGCCTTTTCATGGCTTTCCATCTTTTGATTTGGGTCACATCGTCTGGATGGCGCCTGCCCATGTAGTATCTGCAATACCATTGAAACCAGCCTCTCGGATCATCTGGATGAATCCAGCCTTTTTGTTGCCATACCCTCAAGGGTTGACTGGCATTGACTCCGAAAAAGTTTAAGTCCGGATCATGTTTTTCTGGGCAAAGTTTGGCTTTTTTATACCAATCTTTTGGGAATTCCTTTTGGCAGTCGGTTATGTATTTTCCGCCAAAGACTCCAAGTTCTAGCATTTCTTTTGGAGTTAGTTCTGGTTTAAATTCTGGATGAAAGTTTTTCCCGACTGGTTTGGTTAGTTGGTAGGTGTAGCCTTTTTGCATTTTGTCGTTGACGGTTACTTTTGTTGGAGGCATGTTTAACTATATTTTAGCATTTCTGCTCTTAGCGATGGGGTAAAAGCTTCAGTTGGTGACATTTTGTCACCACCTCACTTCTTTTATATAGTTTTGCTAGTTTATTCAGTATTTTCGGAGGTTTTGGGAAAGGAAAATCTTTGTATCTGCTACATCTGTTAGGTATTTCTTGTCACCATCGGTTAAAACCCTCAGTTGTCCGATTTTCTCGGACAGTTTACTATCTTTGCCTTTCAGTACGGCTTTCATTTTATACCAATAATCTCATGATTTTTTGTTACAATAAAAATTGATGATACTCTCCGATATTTACAAGAAATATAAAATTACTTCAAATTTACAAACTCATATGCTTAGAGTTGCCAGTTTTGCATGGCTAATTATTGATAATTTTAGTGAGAACATTTCTCTGGATAAACCCGCAATTTTACAAGCATGTTTATTTCATGACATAGCAAAAATCCTTAGTTTTAAGAATGTTACCCCCGAAGAAGAAATAATTCAGGCAGAATATGCAAAAAAGTATGGTCCTATTGAATCCATTGCTACAGAAAGGATTGTCGCTGAAATTCCACTTTCTATAGAAGCACAGGAAATTATTAGAATGAACGATATGGAACCTTTTGTTGAAAAGATTCGAAGGGATGCGTCTTCTTCAGATTATGCGATGAAGATACTTAGATATTCTGATTCCAGAACTTCTCCTGCAGGTTTGGTAACTATTGCAGGGCGTTGGGAAGAATTAGTGCAACGATACCCAGAGAAAAGGAATAATCCTGAAAATGTGGAAGTGCAGGAACTGATGCTTTCAATCGAAAGGCAACTTCAAGAGAATTGTCTGTTGGATTTTTCAGCAATTACGCAGGAGCAGATTGAGTCTCAAATTCTGGGGCTGTTATCTTTAGACCTGTAATTTTTAGATTAAATTGTGGGCAGTGCTTTTGGGAATTCCTCTGATATTCGGTCTATTCTAATCGCAGAATATAAACCGCTCTGGTCATGGGAAAAGTAGCTCGCCTGCAGCCCTATCTCCTTGTTTATTCTTTCTACCCATGGTCTTATTAATCTTGCTGTAGCCGAGGGGGCTTGTAATATAAGGGTTCCTTTGGGGGATAGATTTTCGTATAACCTATTTGTAATAAAGTAATAATAATCCTTGTCTAAAGGCAAATTAATTAAAGCTCCCTGACCCATACTTAGAATTAAATCCTGTTCTTTAGGTAATCTATTTAGTGTGTCTTTAGAGAGAACATCCCCTGTAATTATATTCAGCTTTTTTTGATAATCTTGCTCTCTCTCTTCCTCATCTCGTGAATCTGTTAAACGGACAGCGGTACCTTCCTGAACTCCCAAGTCTCTTAAAACTGTCAATCCACCTAAAAAATTTGTTGCCCTGGGCTCAGAACCCTTCTGTCGCAACATCTCTTCGATACTCCCTTCTGGTAAAAGTGGCTCAAAAAAATCATTAAATTTGGTCAAAGGATCTTCATCCCATTTCCAGTTCTCCCCTTTTTGGATGATTCTTTCCGTTTCATCTCTGCATTCTCTTATTTCACTGAATAATGAATTCACCATGTTAAGAGTATATCAAAAACATCTCTGTGATTTATGGCGGAGGGGATGGGATTCGAACCCATGTGCAACTTTCGCCACGCTTGGTTTTCGAGACCAGCCCGTTATGACCACTTCGGTACCCCTCCTGATTTTTTTCACAGCTCAATTTTCCTTTAGGTTTGTATTCACTAAACGAATTATACTTGTAATGCTAGCCAATTCCTAATCTTAAGGCTGTTGTTAAAACCTTCTTT
>CAZHSR010000036.1:0-7396 GCA_964535155.1 uncultured Candidatus Saccharibacteria bacterium | reverse complement strand
AGCAAATGCCCTGTTTTACGACCCATTGACCCAAGAGCTTTACGACCCTTTTGGCGGTGTAGAAAATATAAAGCAAGGTGTTGTGGAAATGATTGCTCCCGAAACCTTTGGTGACGACCCTTTACGGGTTCTACGGTTGGCACAGTTTGTGGCAAGATTCGGTTGGGCGGTTGAGGAAAAAACTTTGGAAAAGTGCAAAGAGCTTGTGGCTTTGGGTCAAGTTGCACAAGCCAAGGTTTCAGCAAGTCAAGAAGGGCTTTTGTCTTCGGAGCGAGTTTCAGATGAGTTTAGAAAGCTTTTAACACAGGGATGGGTTCCTTCGGTTGGATTTGAGTTTATGCGAGAAGTGGGTTTGTTTAATTATCCCCCTTGGGAAGAGCTGGGCGTTTTAGCAGAAAATCCAGATTTATGGCAAGAGACCATGCGGAATGTAAATACTGCTGCAGAGTTTTTATGGGAGTCTCATTCGGATGGGACTTTGCTATCAAAAGCTGTTTTAGCAAGATTGGAAGGAATAGAGGATCCAAGGGAAAAGGTAAAGGCTAGAGGTCTAGCTGTGAGGGATGCAAAAACATCGGTTATGTTGCCGGTTCTAATGGCACACTTTGAGGAAGCGGGTGTAGAAGCTTCCCAGTTTTTGGCAAAATTTAATCATAATCATTTTTCTGAGGCAGTGGAAACTAAGGTTTTGTCATATTTGGCAGAATCCCCTGCAGACACGGCGTCTTTGGTGGCACTCTCGGATTATGAGTTGTTAAAAATGGCAGATAGATTTGTGAAGCCTGCTGGAAATCTGGAAGAGTTTCTGTCAATTGCTTGGATTGTAGCTGAGGATGGTGGAGGTGGTGTTGTCCCTGTTGAGACCTTGCAAGAAAGAGTTTTAAAACTTGGCGTACTGGAAGGGCCTTTGCCCGCACTAATAAACGGAGATGATTTGCGAGGAATTGGGTTAAAGCCAGGACCCATTTTTGGGGAGTTGCTAGGAAAGGTTCGCGATGCACAATTAAAGGGTGAGGTGCAAACTAGGGATGGGGCTTTGAGGTTAGTTTCTTCCTTTCAATAACTTTTGGTAAATCAAATAACATAGTTCGCAGTCGTGCTCTCTCTTCCTCAGGTATATTTCCTTCTGGATCAAAAATATCTGGAAATAATATTTCATCTATACTTTTGACCAAGTCTTCTTTCTCGGCAAATGTAAGTCCGTACTTTTGCACGAGGTGTTGTACACATAAATGTGTTATCTCATGTATGGGTGTAGCGGCGGGATTTTCTCTGACAAAGCTTCCATCAGCTGTAGTTCTCATTCTTATATAGTTTTTACCCTCGGTATTATAGCTTCCCCCTGTACCATATCTGGTTAGTAATACTTCGTAGGATTTCTCCGCTTGGAATCCCCATGGTTTTTGGAATTGAGCTAATAAACTCACGGCGTTTTGAACGACTGGTACTGCTCCCTGCAATCTTTCTCTTCCTTTTAGGTAAAAGTCATAGCTATATTCTTCTCGCACAATATCTTCTACTTGTTCTGGAGTCCATGTTTGGGATGGGTCAAGTGCTTCTGGAAGGGTTATATCCTTTGTAAGTAGAGATATTGCCTCAAAGGTTGCAACATAGTGTTGAACTCTTTGTATCTCTCTTTCTACCGAAGGAATTTCAATGGTTATCTCGGGTTTTTGAGTTTCGTCTAGAGGTTTAGTTTCCATTTTTTTGTATAGACCCTAATCTGGTAAGTTTACTCGATCAATATCTATCAAAATAGGATGTATATCCGCCCGTTTTCCTGTTTCAGACAGCCAGCCTAGGCTAAGAATTTCTTTTGTTCCTTTTGTAGGTGCGTAATCCGAGAATCTACATTCTCCTTCTATATCTTGAGGTGCTCCTGCCAATAACTCAAGCACATATTGGTAATCATCCGCATTCTCAAGTTTGTATTCCTTACCCTTGTAGTTTATTATTTCTGTTTTACCAATAATTTCGTCCGAAATTTCTTGTATGTGTCCAATTACTGAATCTGCATAGTAAAACTCACCTTCCCCTTCTATTGCCAGTAAAAATGAGCCATCTGTAAATATGATTTTTATGTATTCCCCATCTTCAGCCAAGTAGTTTCTACTGGTTAGCCTCACCATGGCTTTTATTTCTTTGGGTACGCCATCTATAACTAACACTTTAGTAGAAGGGTCTTTATTAAGGAGTCTTTGGTATATAACTTGGAATTTATTCATTTAAAAATTTTTCTGTTTCCTTTTCCTTCATGCATGTGACGAAAATTATGTTTTTTGGTGGGCGAGGAGGGACTTGAACCCTCACGAGACTAAGTCTCAACAGATTTTAAGTCTGTCGTGTATACCATTCCACCACTCGCCCTTAAAACATTCTCTGCAGGAAAATTCTTCCTTCAACAAAAAGCATTATACCTCAACTTTTTATTTTTTCGGCAATTTTTGCTAGTTCTTCCTGGGAAGCTGGTTTATCCGGAGCTTTTTCGGGTATCCCCTTATACATCGGCCAAAGCTTGGCATGCAAATGTTCCACTTCCAATCCTTCAAAAACAAGCTTTGTGCGCAAATTCCCTTCCAGATGGGAATCTAGCAGATCCATAACCTCTTTGATAGCAGACATAAATTGAGTTGTTAAAGCGGGATCTGCGTTTTTTATGTAACTGTCATAATGATTTTTGGGAATGATAACTGTCGCGCCCAGCACAACTGGAAATATGTCTAGAAAAGCAAGAAAATCGGAATTTTCCCAGATTATTTGGGATGGGATTTCTTTTTTGGCGATTTTGCAGAAGATGCAGTTTTCCATAAGTTTATCTAGTTGTTAAAGTTGCTTTGCAACTTTAACAGTAGTTCGGTTTTTCGAACCGATCAATCGTCAAAGAGTTACCCTCTTTGACGGTCCAATGAAATACTCGCGTTAACATGCTCGTATTTACATTGGCCCAAAAATGTGAGTACACATTTTTGGTGCCCCAGGGAGGAATCGAACCCCCGACCTCTTCCTTAGAAGGGAATTGCTCTATCCCCTGAGCTACTGGAGCTTAATTATTTTCAAAAGTTGCTTTGCAACTTTTGAGGCAGAATTGAAGCATGTTCAACTCAGTTGCAAAAGTCCGCCTCGCGGACTATTTGCAGCACAGCTAAATAGTCGCGTTAGTACGCTCCTATTTACCTGAGCCAAAAAAGTTTTTTACAAAAACATTTTTTGGAGCGAGAGACGGGATTCGAACCCGCGACCCTCTCCTTGGAAGGGAGATGCTCTACCAACTGAGCTACTCTCGCACATGTCAGCTATTTTAACACACTTTTATTATGCTATACTTCATCGCAATGGAAATTAATAAGAATAAACTTCCTAAACATGTTGCAATTATCCCAGATGGTAACCGAAGGTGGGCTCGTTCCCACAATCTTCCCACTTTAGAAGGTCATAGAAAAGGTTTTGAAGCCGTTAATGAAGTTATTAGATTCTCTCAAGAAATTGGCATCCATACTATGACATTTTGGGCATTTTCAACCGAAAATTGGAGCCGTATTAAGGAAGAAGTAGGTTATTTGATGCGCTTGTACGCGGAATATTTGGATAAAAATTTACGGGAATCCTTGGAGAAAGGTACAAGAATTATCCATTTAGGTCGCAAAGATAGATTACCCAAGTTTTTACTAAAAAAGCTTACTCATGCCGAGGAGATAAGCACCCAAAATACAAATCATGTGTTAAATATAGCTTTGGATTATGGAGGCCATGATGAGATTTTGCGGGCTACAAAAAAGATTACTAAAGATATTTTAGATGGCAATTTAAAAGAGGAAGATCTAAGTAAGGAAATTGGTTTGTACAATGACAAGTATCCCTACTACTTATTTAAAAATTATTTGGATACAAAAGATCAACCGCATCCCTACCCTGATTTAGTAATTCGTACCTCTGGGGAGCAAAGGTTAAGTGGCTTTTTATCCTGGCAAATGGCGTATAGCGAAATTTATTTTGCCAAGGTGCACATGCCTGATTTTAGAACAGAAGAGTTTAAGAGAGCTTTAGCAGAATTTACTAATAGGGATCGACGTTTTGGTGGTAATTAGACTTTACTCTGAGAAGTGTCCTCATGATATACTTTTTTTATGCAAAAAAACTCTAATAATACCGCCCAACCTAGTAATAACGCCCAACCCAACAACACCACCCAACCTTACGATGTAGCCATACTCGGAAGTGGCCCCGCGGGCCTTACCGCCGCAATCTACACCTCCCGAGCGCTACTAAAGACAGCCGTTTTTGCGGGCAATCCTCCTGGTGGGCAGCTCACCACTACAACCGAAGTGGAAAACTTCCCAGGCTTCCCCGAAGGCATTCAAGGCCCAGAACTAATCCAAAGAACTCGCCTACAAGCTCAAAAGTTCGGCTCTGTCCTTATGGATACTCACATCGTAAAAGTTTCAGGCACTTTTGAAACAGGCTTCACCCTAACCGATGACGAAGGCAATACTCACATGGCCCGCTCAATTATCATTGCAACAGGAGCCTCCGCAAAATGGCTCGGCATAGAAAGTGAACAAAGAATGCGTGGTAAAGGGGTTTCTGCTTGTGCCACTTGTGACGCCTTTTTCTTTAAGGACAAGGAAGTAGCAATTATCGGCGGAGGCGATGCAGCAATGGAAGAAGCCACTTTTTTGACCCGCTTTGCCTCAAAAGTGCATGTTTTGGTCCGCAAATCACAGGAAGAAATGCGCGCCAGTAAAATTATGCAGGAACGCGCCTTGTCTAGCGAAAAAATTGAGTTCCATTTTTACACTGAGCTTGTGGAGGTTTTGGGCGAAGAAAAGGTTTCGGGTATCAGGGTAGTTGACAACCGCACATCGGAAGAGACTGTTTTGCCTGTTGAGGGGGTTTTTGTAGCAATTGGTCACTCTCCAAATACGGATTTTTTGCAGGGATTTGTTGAGCTGGATGCAAAAGGTTATGTTGTTGTAACGGATGGGACAGAGTCTTCCGTGGGGGGAAAGTCACCTATGGGGACAAAATCCTCGGTTGAGGGGGTCTTTGTGGCTGGGGATGTGGCAGACTTTAGGTATAGGCAGGGCATTACGGCTGCGGGATTTGGCTGTATGGCAGCAATTGACTTGGAGCGGTTCTTGGCGGGTGGGGAGGAAATCCCTTCCATTACTTATTCTTAACTTACTTTTTAGGTTTATTTATTATAGGATATGTGGTATCTTATGGGGTAAATCTTTGAAAACTAGAAACGAAAGGAGGTTGGCATGGCGGGATTAAGCCGAAGTGAGATTCCCGCCGATGTAAGGCGGCTGGTTTTTTATAGAGACTGTAACCGTTGTTGTAGATGTGGCAGAGAGCTGTCCTTTAGAGGAAGGAACTCTCGGGGCAGAAAAGTACCAAAACCTACCTTCCATCATATTTTGGCAAAGGCTGATGGAGGTACTAATGCCATTGAAAACATCAAAACCCTCTGCCCGGGGTGCCACAGAATTGTTGATGGAAACGAACGCAAAAGGAGGAGGAGATAAAGGAGATGGCACTTTCACCAAGGCAAAGAAGTTTAATTGATGATCTTCTGAGAAAGGGTGGCTCTCATAGTGTTGCCGATGTTTACAAATGGTTGGAACGCAACAGAAATGTTGTTGGTGCAACTTCTGCGAACATTAGGTCATACCTGAGAAGTCGCCATGTTTATGTTCCGCGGTCGAAGCCCCAAAAATGGAGAACTTCCCCAAGGGATGTTCTGCCCATCCACTACAGTTCCCCAGGTTAGGAGGAAAAAATGGATCATATCCTGTTGGAATATTACATTTTTCTGTTGAGCCTCTTCTCGCTCTGGATCGTTTTTCTCTTATCCTTACTCTTCAAAATCAAGAGGAAAACGGTTTGGTACCGGTTGGTACTCCTTATAACCCTTTTTGTAGGAATTTCCCTCGTGCATAATTTTCAAGGGTTTTTGAGTGCAATAAAAATTCTGTTTAACTTTTAAGGAGGAAAAACATGACATGGGATAAGTGGCTTAGTGCTGTGATTTTTTTGTTGGCATTGCTGGTTGCCCTTGCAGTTATCTGGACTGCTTTCTTTTCGAAGAAGCGTGTCCATGGAACCGAAAAGCTGTTTTGGTTTGCTATGGCTTTGGCCTTGGGTTTAATTTGTGCCAAAAACTTCTCCGCCTTCATTTTGGCTTTGCGTATTTTGTTTGCCTACCCGGGTTGGGGTATAGATCCCGCTGGTCCCTAGCGCTAGCTCTCAGCCCCGCCCAAAAAGGAGTACCCCCACGGAAAATCTTGATTCTGAGATTCTCCAAGGAAGGTACTCCATTTTTTTTATCACTTACCTATTCAGTAAAGTTTTAACCTTTATTTATTACCCCTTCTTCTCTTCCTCACCACCAAAACCACAATCAAAGCAGGCACCCAAATCACACTATAAACTCCAAGCCAAATGACCGCATTTCCAGCCTTTCTTGCCGTCCCAATCAAAGACCGCACCGCCAGTTTAAACACTACACCTGGTCTCCAAGATCCTTCGGGAGAGTAACCCAATTCCAACTCATCCGTTGAAAGATCCACACTCACCAAAGACATCTCCGCCGTCTTTTCCATGTACTCAATTTGACCCTTCACACTGTCAATCTGCCTTTGCACATTTAAAATCTCTGTCTGTGCCCGCAAAATCTGGTCAAAATTTGTGGCACTGTCCAACATTCCCACAAAAATCGCCTTGGTCTTTTCTAAAATTGCCAATTTCTCCTGCGTATCCACAAATTGATCCGTTATGTCATTTCCGCTAACCGACTCATAAACCACTCGCACCGCCTTTTCCCCAAAGTATGTCAAAGTTTCCTCCAATTTTTCTGCAGGCACTCTTAGCGTTATATATCCACTTGAAGATTCTTGAGGCTCATTTATGCTTTTACTAACAGTATATCCACCGATGTTTTTTGCAAACGACTCAATTGCTTCCATAGACTCTTTTACATCCTTTACATAAAGGGATTGATTTGCATTCTTTACCATCATGCGATTTGCCACATCTGGTTGAGGTGCTGCTTCTGGGATGGGATTTGGCATGTATTCGGAAGTTGCTAGATTTTTAGAGTATTCCCCACCGAAGGGCGCAGCGCCCATTGAGTCTGTGACTCCAAAGGAAGCATTTCTGCCAAAGCCTTGTGGTCCAAAGGAGCTCATGGTCCCAAGAAAGAATTGCTTTGCAACAGCGTATGCAATAATCAAAATAAGTACGGAGGAGAGTTTGTTGGATTTTATCCAGTTGAAAATTGATTGCATGGAGAAAGTATAGCAGTTTTTTGGAGGGGATTTTTTCTTGAGGGTGGTCAAGCCCAAAGACTATAGGTTGACAATAGGGGTTTTTGGCGGTATAATAACAGTGTATTCTA
>CAZHSR010000035.1:0-9452 GCA_964535155.1 uncultured Candidatus Saccharibacteria bacterium | reverse complement strand
GATGTTTTTGGTGAGTGTGTTTGGGTGGGGGGTGGCGGTGACGGGGGTAGCGGTGAGTGGGGCGGGGGTTGGGGTGGCGGAAGCGTAGGGGGTGGGGGTGGGGGTAGAAATGTCAGAAACGAGAGAAAATGTAGCAACTGGGGCATCTAATGAGTTCAAGGTGGCCCTAGTAAAAAAAGGGAGATTATTTAGTTTTATTAGGTCTTTTCTTGTCATAATGTTGCAATAATGGTGCGAAATGTTTTTTTTGCACGCTAGATTAGTGGTTTTTCATCTCACTATATGTACATATTATATACATAAACTGAAACGAAAACAAGACATAGTCCGAAGGATAATCCTTGCGTAAAATTTTCACCTACACCTTCATAGAAACCAAAAGTGCCGTTTTTTGCATGTTTTCTCAAGGATAATCCTTGAGAGAAATGGGACTTTACTCCGTCCTTGTCGTTCAAAGTACAAGTTCGACAAAGGATTATCCCCCACACTATATAACCATGTTAAAATAATTCCATGAAACCACTTGCAGAAGAAAGAAAAATTTTCACAAAAACCACATTACTAATTTTGATTCCACTTGTTGCCCTAGTCGATGTGGCTGCAATCATGAGCTTTTCGCAAGGATTACATCCAGAGAGCAATGCGGAAATTTTTTTCCTTTTGTTAAGCGGAGTGTTCTTTATCTTTTCGGGTGTGGTTTTGCTTAAGAAAAAGAAAAAACCGGAAATAGTTGACGATTCCACAAAGGAAGTGGATGAGCCTATTGGTAACATAGGTAACGGGAATTTGGGAAGATTTTAGGCCTTGTAAAACCCAGTGCCCGCCCTTCGACTAGGTAAATTTTAAAAATGCAAAACAAAAATATCCAAGAAAAAATTGAGAAATTAAGAGAGCAAATCTCGGAATACGACTACGCGTACTATGTCAAATCTCAACCAAAAGTTTCCGATGCCGAATATGACCGACTCTTTCAAGAACTAAAAAACTTGGAAGAAGAAAATCCAGAATTTCTTGACCCAAATTCCCCAACACAAAGGGTTTCGGGAGATATTTTAGATGAATTTGAAACCGCACCCCATCCAGAGCCAATGCTGAGCATACTTTCCATTAGAAAAGAGGTCGAATTGAACACTTTTCTAAATAGTGTTTATTCAGAACTAGCACCCCAATCGAAAGAAGAAAAAAATTTATTTATTGCAGAGCCAAAATATGACGGACTTTCAATTGAGTTGCAATATAAAAATGGCGAGTTGCAACAGGCACTTACCCGAGGGGATGGTTACCAAGGGGAAGATGTTACACAAAATGTGCGCACTATAAAGGAAATTCCACTAAAAATTGATTTCAAAAAAGTTCCTGAATTAAAGCAGAACTCAAGAGGATGGGAAGACGCCCGCAAGGCTTTTGTTGTAAGAGGGGAAATTTATATAGGCAAAAAAGACTTTGAAAAAATGAATAAGCAACAAATAGATAGTGGATTGGAACCTTTTGCAAACCCAAGAAATGCTGCTTCTGGTTCTTTAAGACAGTTAGATCCCGCTATAACAGCGCAAAGACCTCTTAAAATTTTTGTATACACACTGCTGGGTGCAAACAGATTTTTTAAAACTCAAAAAGAGACTTTGGAAAGCCTACAAAACTTGGGATTTTCGGTTAATTTAAAGGATTCTGCTAGCTGCAATTCAAAAGAGGAAATAAATAAATATTATGCTGACTTGGAAAACCAGCGAGATACTTTGGATTACGACATAGACGGAGTTGTCATTAAAGTAAATAAGTTTGATTTTCAGGAGAAATTAGGCTTTAGGACACGCAATCCAAAATGGGCAGTGGCTTATAAGTTTGAGGCACGGCAAGAAACGACAAAACTTTTAGATATAAAAGTGCAAGTTGGTCGCACTGGAAGGATTACGCCAGTGGCGGAGCTAGAACCTGTAAACATTGGAGGGGTGGAAGTGGCGCGGGCTTCTTTGCATAACTTAAGCGAAATAGAGCGCAAAGATATAAGAATAGGGGATAGGGTTTTAGTGGAGCGCGCAGGGGATGTGATTCCGCAAATTGTCATGCCGGTTAAACAAGTGCGAACAGGCGAGGAAGTGGTTTTTACAATGCCAAAAACCTGCCCTGTGTGTGATGCGGAAACTGTAACCTCTCCAGATAAAAAGCAGACTATTTGCCCTAACAAAAGCTGTCCTGCACAGTTAAAGGCGAATTTGTTTCATTTTGTTTCCCGAGGCGGATTAGATATTGAAGGGATGGGCCGTAAGACAGCGGAGTTGTTGGTGGGAAAAGGTTTGGTTAAAAATCTGGCGGATATTTTTGGCTTAAAAGGAGAGGAACTTCTTGCCCTAGAAGGGTTTGCAGAAAAATCGGTTGAAAATTTATTGGAAGAAATAGAAAAAAACAAAAAAGTTGATTTTGCAAGATTTTTGTATGCCCTAGGAATCCCTTTAGTAGGAGAACATGTTGCAAAAGTCTTAACTAAAAATTTTAAAGGTCTAGAAACTTTATCAAAAGCCTCGCAACAGGATTTGGAAAGGATTCATGAGATAGGACCAGAAATAGCACAGCAAGTGGAAGCGTTTTTTGCATCAGAAGAGAATTTGGCAATGTTGGATGAGATGTGGGCGACTGGGATGGAAATCGTGTATCCAGAAAATGCCAAAAAAGCAGAAGGAGAAGATTTGCAAGTTTCGCAAAAATTACAAGGAAAAAGATTTGTTTTTACAGGAGAACTGCAAAACTTCACTCGTGATGAAGCCAAAAACCAAGTAGAACAAGCTGGGGGGATCGTAACTGGAACCGTAAGCAAATCAACGGATTTTGTTGTGGTAGGAGAAAGTCCAGGGTCTAAATTGGACAAGGCAAGGGAGTTGGGTATTGAAATACTTTTGGAACAAGACTTTTCCAATCTTTTTTGATATAATGTGCCTGTTATTAACACATGGCTTAGGAGGAAAGGGATGGGAAATTACGCAAAGTACAAAAGAGCAGTTGCTCGGATGAAAAGACTAGTTGTTGGAGAAAAGGTCCAGGTTCAAGTTGCTGATGGGAAACAATGGGAGGGCGTAGTCGACAGTCCCCCTGGAGAAACAGGGGTTATGGTCAAAGTAACTAAAATCAAGGTCAATAAAGAAAACGATCTGATCCTGGGTCAGGTGCGAGTGGTTGGACCCAAAGAAATTGTAAGCTAAGATCTGTCAAGTACCATAAGGGTTGTCTCACCTAGAAACAACCCTTTTTTTCTTCCAAAATTCCCTTTACTATACCAAACCTTACTAAAACCTATTCAACCCCAATCCCATCCTCCACTAAAACCTCTCCAGAAACAGCATCAAACAACAAAAATCCAGCATCATCCTTCTTTACCAACTTCCTCCCAGGTAAAGCAAAAGGAATAAAAGCTTTCAAAAAATTCCCGTGTGTCACCAAAATTAAATTACCCTCCAATTGAGCCTCCTCCGAACGAGACAAAACCAACTCCCAAGCCTTTTTTGCCCGCGCTTCAATATCCGCCAAACGCTCACTCCCATCCACAAACTCATCCGCCTCATAAGCTTCAACAAGCCAAGGGTACTTTTCTTTTGCAACCGCCTTTTCCATTCCGCACAAAATCCCATAGGTGTTCCGCTCTTTTATATACTCAAAAGTTTCCACAGGAATTTGCAATTTCTCCACCAACAATTCGGCGCTTTGTGAAGCTCTTTTTAAAGGCGAGGTTAAAATTTTGGAAAAAGTTACATCTAGATTAGCAATTTTTTCTGCCGAAGTTTTTATTTGTTCTGCACCTTTTTCCGTGAGTGGAAAGTCTGCCCATCCGCCGTATGCGTTAATAATGTCGTCTTGGGATTCTCCGTGTCGGAGAAGGAGTATTTTCATGGGGTTATTTTAACATGGAAATGGATATAAAAATTTGACAAAAACACACCAAAATTGGATAATATCTATGTGAGACGAAAGGTTATTACAACCTTCAGAATGCCAACGTCTAAAAGACCAAAGCGTGAGGCGTCTCACAACTTAAAGCATTTTCCTATCCATTATTGATAAAAACTTTTTTCCAGTTTTAGTATCTACCACAATCACTCTAACTTTTGTTAATACTTGATTTCCATTTATTTCTATACTTTCTATGGAATCCAAACCATACATGACTTGTCCCTTAACTGTTCTGATGCTTTGTATTGTTCCAGCTTTTACTAAAATTTTTTCTGCTAAAGGTAACAACTTTAATCTTCTAAAAACATCTTTTGGGTGGCGATGCTTACTCTCATTCCCCACCAAATGATTCCATCCCAACAGGGTAAAAAATACGTCCTCATTTAAGGCAGGGCAAAAAACACTCTTATTTCTTAAGGCACAGTAGATTTTAAATGCTTCTTTTTTAAAGGTTTTGTCTTTGGGCATTGTTATATTATACATTGATTTTTAAGATAGAAAATATTCTTTTCAACCAAAGAAATGGGGAAATATTTCACACATAGAGATATATCTTTGATACATGAAAAAAGGTCTAGGGTGAAAAAAACACCTAGACCTTAAAAGGTAACCAAAAAAAATTTACTCTAACAGATATAGTCTTTTTCCAAGCGATCATGGAAAGCAAGAAAATCCTCGCGTTCCATTTCTGCCTCCAAGTCCTTTTCCAAATCGCCTAGAAACGCCTTCAAATCGGTATCGGGCTTAAGGACCCGAATTTTCCCGATGAGGCACTTAAGACAATTGATCCTCGGACAAGGCTTTGCCAATTCCGCAGATAACGCGGTCACAAGCTTTGGGACTGTGGGGCAACGAGACTCCAAATAGTCCGTCCGTATTCTTGCGGCAAAACTTTCTACGGGGCGCCCAGATCGAACTTCCGACATCAAATCATCCAGAATTTTGCGTAAATCAAGATCTGGGTGCAAAGTTCTAATTTCAGAAACCAGATCCCGAATTCGCTCCCGATTCCGTCCAGGCCTTCGCAACGCATCTTGAAGGTCGCGAACCAAAAATGGAACTGTCCTACAATGCTTTTTCTTTTTCGTAGCCATTTTCTCCTCCTCCTTAATGTCAAAGACTTCCTGCATATTACCTTATAGTAACTTCAACCGCAATAAGACTACTCAAGAACCTGTATAATTGCTCCATGTCTATCACAGCATCAGTACCAAACCAAGACTACACCGACCGCATCATCTCCGTCAGCGACTACCTTGAACTCCTCAACAACTACATAAAACCCCTCAACTTCAGCATTACTGGCGAAGTCAGCTCCGTTTCCGACCGCGCTGGAAACTCCATCTTTTTTACCGTCTCTGATGAAACCGAACAAGCCAAGTTGGAATGCGTCATTTGGCGCTTTAACTACAATCGATTGGGTCTCAAATTAGAACCAGGCATGCAAATTAAAATGTCTGGCTACCCAAATATTTACAAGCCAAGTGGAAAATTTACTTATGTTGCAGACAACATTATTCCCACTGGAGAAGGGGCTTTGCAAAAAGCTTTTGAAGATTTAAAAAAGAAATTATCAGGCGAAGGGCTTTTTGCCCCACAAAGAAAGCGCCTCCTACCCACATACCCCAAAACCATTGGCCTCATTACGGCCGACAACAGCGATGCCAAAAAGGATTTTGAAACTCACCTTGGTAACTATGGCTACAAGGTTTATTTTTATGATGTTCGTGTTGAAGGCCTTAAATCAGCCGAAAATGTGGCACGGGCAATCCGCTATTTTAATGAAAACCCTATAGACTTAGACATCCTTACCATAACCCGTGGTGGAGGCAGTTTGGAAAGCTTACAAGCTTTTAACTCCGAAATCGTTGCCAGGGCAGTGTTTTCCTCCAAAATTCCCGTGCTTTCTGCCATTGGCCACGAGCGAGACTTTACCATTTGCGATATGGTCGCCGATATTCGCGCTTCCACTCCAACTGACGCGGGCAAAATGGTTTCCAAAGACTGGCACGAAGCTACTCAAGTTTTAGCTTTAGCAAAAAGGGATATTTTTTCTGCCTACAATACCGCCTTAGTAGGCTCATCTGAATTCCTAGACCTCCAAACCGAAAGGATGTCGCGCAGCTTTGAAAGGGCTGTTACAAAAGCAAAAACTTCTTTGGGGGCGGTCACCTCATCGATTAAAAACCAGTCCTCACAACTAATGGTGCAATACAAATTGAAGTTGGAATACTTGGCAAAGGTTTTAGATGCAATGGATCCGCAAAAAAAGCTGAGGCAGGGCTACACAATAACGCGGGATGCCACTGGAAAAGTTATAAAGTCGGCAAAGGATTTGGTAAGTGATAATATATTGGAGAGTGAGTTTTGGGATGGAAAGGTAAAAAGCAAGGTAACAAAGTAATTGGTTTAATAAGGATAAGCGAAAATTTAGAAAGGAAAAAATGGTAAAAAAGGCGCAAACCTCTTCCAAAGAGGAAAAATTGAATAAAGGTACACAAAACCCGTCCAACGAAGAAAAATTTGATTTTAAAAAAGGAATTGCAGAACTGGAAGAAATCAATCGATGGTTTCAAAACCCCGACATTGACCTGGACGAGGGCTTGGAGAAGCTGCGAAAAGGAAAAGATTTGATTGAAAAATGTCAGGCAAGGTTAACCCAAGCAGAAAATGAGTTTGAGAAAATTAGGGATGATTTGGATGGGGGAGTGGGGGAAAGCGATATGGAGGGAAATTAAAAGGAAAAAGCTTACCTAACCCCCAAAACCACAACCGAATTAGTCTTCCCAGGATCATTTGTCCTTTGCCCCTGCACCAACAAAGCCATATCGCCACTTTCCAGCAGACCTAATCCCTTCAAGTAAGCCAACAAAATCTCTGGATCGGCGGAACCCTCTTCCATTGTTTTGCTGTCAACAAAAACTGGCTCAACCCCAAAAGACAACCCCAAAGCTCCAACCGTGTCCAACTTGTCACTTAAAGCCAAAACCTGCACCCGAGGCCTAAAACTGGAAAAAACCTGCGCGGTATAACCCGTTTGCGTACCTACAATCAATTTTGAAACCGCGACCCCACTAAATGGCTCCAACATGCTTAAAGCGGACTTTACAATTGCATGAGTTTGATCCAGTGAATCGGGCATAAAATCCATCCCTAAAGAACCCGTGCTACCAAAAGAACCAGTGGAAGCAGAGCCCTGCAAAAGCGCTTGATGCTCATTAAAAGCCACAACCCTTACCATTGTTTCCACCGCCTCCAACGGATGTTTGCCAATTGCAGTCTCCTCCGAGAGCATAACCGCGTCAGTACGGTCATAAACGGCATTGGCGACATCAGCAACTTCCGCACGAGTTGGAACAGGCTTTTCTACCATTGATAAAAGCATTTCCGTTGCCACAATTACAGGCTTTGCCTGAGCACGACATTTATTAATGATTATTTTCTGTAGGTAAGGGATTTTCTCTGGAGGGGTCTCGTTCCCCAAGTCGCCTCTTGCTATCATGACGGCATCTGCAACCTGGAGGATTTTGTCAATGTTGTCTAGCCCTGCCTGGTTTTCTATTTTGGCAATGATTCTGGAATTTAAATTTAGGCGGGTCAGTTCTGTTTTGAGTGTGGTCACATCCTTTTGTGACCGCACAAAGGAAAGTGCTATGTAATCTGGATGGGATTTTGGCGTTTTTGAGAAGGCTTGCAGAATTTCCAGATCCTTTTCACAAAGGGAAGGAGCTTCCATTGACTCTTTTGAGTTGCGGGAATTTGCTTCTGGTCCTTGTAGGTCTATGATTATGCCGGGGTTTTGGGCATCCTCGCTTCCGTTTGCCTCAATTCCTCCTGCGAGACTATTAATAGATTGCTGTTTTGACAGATTTTTTATTCTGCTAACTACCTCCAAATGCCACTCCAAGGAATTATGCTTTGTATTCAACCGAAATAAATTTGCCCCAGCTTTAGCCAGTTTCTCCAACATCTCTGGTGATTCCGAAGCGGGACCTATTGTGGCTACTATTTTTGTGAATTTTGTGGGCATTAGACATAGTTTAACACATAGAACATAGTCCGAGGGATTATCCTTCACGAAATCAGCACTTCTTCCCGTGAAAAAGGGCTGGAAGGCACATATCGGTAAGGATAATCCTTGGGAAGAATGGCACTTCACACCATAAGAAAGGCAAATACCTCCATTGTGCGTAAGGATTATCCCTGAATATATTCGTACTTTCTTCGTGTATAATATACCTATGGACAACATCAACTCCATCCCCGCCAACCCAACAACGCCCACCCCCACCCTCACCGGCCTCAAAACCCTCCCCTTTAACCCAGCCACCCCAACCAAACTCTTCATAGACATAAACTCCTGCTTTGCCACAGTGGAACAGCAGTACAACCCTTCGCTACGAGGAAGGCCCCTAGCAATAGCTGCCTACACAGGGCCAACTGGCACCATTATTGCCTCTTCCATTGAGGCAAAAAAGCTAGGCATAAAAACAGGCATGCGCGTTAATGAAGCCAAAAAAATCGCCCCAAAAATCGCAATTTTGCCACCAGATCCTCCAAAATACCGTACGGTCCACAAGAATTTAAAAACCGTTTTAACTACCTACACGCCTTTAGTGACGCCACATTCCATTGACGAATTTTGCATAGATATAGCCAAAACTCCTTCGGCTAGGATTGGGGCACAAGAAACCGCGCTAAAAATTAAGGCCGACATAAAAGCAAAAGTAGGGGACTGGATTACGGTTTCAATTGGAATTGCCCCCAACACTTTTTTGGCAAAGACTGCCTCTAACTTGCAAAAGCCTGATGGCCTGCGCACCATTGATTCCACAAATTTTTTGGAGGTTTTTGCAGACCTAAATTTAACCGATTTGTGCGGAATAAAATCAGGAAATGCTTCACGGCTGGCAACTGGTGGAATTTTTACGGTTTTGGACTTTTATCATGCGACTATACAAAAATTGTGTCGTGCCTTTGGCTCTATTGAAGGTTATTATTGGCATCTAAAAATCCATGGATGGGATTTGGAGAATTCGGCATTGAGCGGGTTCTCAAAAGATGGGGCGGGGTCCCTTCGAAAGGGGATTCTAGAACCAAAAAAGAAATCATTTGGAAACTCGTTTGCAATCCCAGGAAAAATGACCAAAAAATCCGATTTAGCGCCAGTTTTGTATAAATTGGTGGAGAAGACCGCAATTCGGCTAAGGCGAGAAGGCTACAAAGCCAAAAAGTTCAGTTTAAATATTTTGTACAGGGACGGAACCCGTTGGAAGGATCACAAAAGCTTGGACAAATATGTGGATGGGACTTTGGAAATTTACAGGATTTTATTTAAATAACAAGCCGCTAACAAGACCCCCGATGGATGCTGATATTGCCCTGCAGATCAGGGTTGAAGGATTGGTTCAGGGAGTCGGTTTCAGACCCTTTGTATACCGGCTGGCTAAGGCTTATGGCCTCAACGGCTGGGTTGTGAACCGCAATGACGGGGTGCATATGCGTGTTGAAGG
>CAZHSR010000034.1:1170-9795 GCA_964535155.1 uncultured Candidatus Saccharibacteria bacterium | reverse complement strand
TCCTTAAGGTAGGAATATTACCTTAAAGTGGTGCACTTCGTTTTAGACCCTAGATCGAAAATTCTGGATCGTGGAGTCCTAGGTTTCTAGCTCCTCTAGGAGGCTCTTGTTTTCTTTACAAGGGTCTCCTTTTTTTATTCTTTAGGAAAAATTTTATTTTGATTCTCATCCACCAATGAAATCGCCTTTACAGGACAAGCTTGAGCTGCCTTTAGTAAAACCTCCTCTCCAGTGTCTAAAGCTTGAGATTTAGTTTGAGAAACACTCCGTGAATTTATCTCAAAAGCCTCTGGAGCAATAACTGTACAAGCACCACATCCCACGCATGCATTTTGATCAACTTTAATTTCTTCAATCACTTAATTTTCCTCCGAATCATCTCCCACATTTTCTTCAGAATTTTCTTCACCACCATCAGTTTCCGCACCCTCATTTACAACCAAGTTTAAATCCTCAATCAAATTTTCAATCCTTTCATCATCAATTCCGTGAGCTGTTGCGCCCTGTTCAATTGAATCAAATGCTGCCGCCATACATCCCACGCAATGCAATCCATATTCCATAAATACTTCTGCTGTTTGAGGATGTGCCCCTAATAATTCTGCTATGTTTGTTTCTTTAGTTATTTCCATTTTTTCCTTTTATGCTAAATTTATAATCCCTCCAAAGCCTTTTGCAAAGCTGTAAGGACAAGTGTAGCACATCTTATTCGACTCATACTCACATCGATTTTCAAAATTTCCAAAAGTTTTTCTTGAGTTATTTTTTTTACCTCTTCCACCGATTTACCCTCTATATAAGACAAAAGTTTCTCTGAAGACAGAATGCTAACTGCGCATGCTGACCCTTCAAATTTTGCTTCCTTTACAATTCCGTTTTCTACCTTTAGTTGCAGGTTTATATTATCTCCACAAATTGGGTTTTGTTCATGAATTTTTGCCGTTGCATCGGGAATTTGCCCTTTGTGCTTGGGATTTTTATAAAGTTCTTTTAGTTCTTCTTGATAAATTTGATCCATATTTTACAGCAGGATTTTTAGCCCTTCTTTTAGGCTTTCTATAAAATAATCTACTTCTTCAACTGTGTTGTAAATATAAAAACTTGCCCTTGTTGAGGCCGAAATTTCTAGTGAGTCATGAAGAGGCATTGTGCAATGTTGCCCTGCCCTGACAGCAATTCCCTTTGTGTTTAGAACTGCTGCTATGTCATGTGGATGTGCGTTTTGAACAGTAAAAGATACAAGTCCCGTTTTTTTTGTTGGGTCTGTTGGACCAAGAATTGCCAGATTTGAGATTTCTCTAAGTCTTTTCATTGCATGCTCTGCTAAATCTTGGGAATGTTTCTGCACTTCTTCCATACCAATTTTTTGAAGATATTTGCAAGCTTCTGCTAAGCCAATAGCGCCTGATACATTTGGGGTTCCTGCTTCAAACCTTGCCGGAATTTCCGCCCAAGTTGACTGATCTTCCTTTACTTGGGAAATCATTCCCCCTCCAAATTCAAAAGGTTCTAAGGTTTTTAAGTGTTCTCTTTTTGCCCATAAGACGCCAATTCCCATAGGACCTAACATTTTATGCCCTGAAAAAGCCAAAAAGTCGGCTCCTAGTTTTTGTACATCTACTGGAATATGTGGGACAGACTGAGCACCATCAACAATAAGTAGAATTTTCTCATTATGAGATTTTGCAATTTCCGAAATTCTCATTATGGGAAAAATTGTTCCTAAAACATTTGAGGCATGTGATAAAGCTACTATTTTGGTTTTTGGGGACAATAGTGATGAAAAAGCTTCTAACGAAATTTCATCACTAGAGTTTTTTGATTGAAATATATTCCAGACTACAAGTTTTGCCTTTTTTAGTTCGCAAATTTTTTGCCATGGAACAAAGTTGCTGTGATGTTCCACAGAAGTCACAATAATTTCATCCCCTTCTTGAATTTGGGAACTTAAACTTCGTGCTATTCCATTTAATCCATCGGTTGTGCCTTTTGTAAAAATAATTTCTTCAGTGTTAGCGCCAATAAAATTGGCTACTGCTTTTCTTGCTTCTTCATACATTTCTGTGGCTTCTTCGCTTAAATCGTGAATTCCTCGATGAACATTTGCGTTGTGATTGCTGTAATAATTAGAAATTGCCTCAATAACCTGTTTAGGCTTTTGTGATGTGGCGGCGTTATCAAAATACACTAGGGGATTGCCGTTTATTTTTCTTTCCAAAATTGGAAAGTCTTTTCTTATCTTGTTTGTGTTCATTTTTTTAGTTTATTTTCCTTTTATCGCTAGGGGTCTACCTTAACCTAAAGTTATTATAGCCTTAGCTCTTGCCAAATTTTTTCTTGCTCCTCCTTACTTGGGATTTTCTCAATTGCCTCAGCCAAAAAAGCTCTTTTTAAAGCATTTTTGGCTTCACTCTTATCTAGACCTCTATTTTGCAGATAAAGCATTTGCTCTTGATTAAAATCCACCAGACTTGCCTTGTGTGTAGCAGTTGCCGATTTATTGTTTATAAGCAAATTAGGTCTTGCCTCCCACGAAATATTTTTCCCGTCAACCAACGATTTTGCCTCCAAACTTCCCAAGGATAATCCTGCTTCCGATGCAAGGTTTATATTACCACAAAAGTTAAAACTCGCATTTTCTCCAAGGATAATCCTTGCGATAATCCTAGATTTTGTTTTAGGTGCCTTATGTTCCACAGATATGTTAAGGATTATCCTTTGGTCTTGTAGTATGTCAACATATGTTAGCTCCACCGAGATTCCCTCCACTAAAAGGTTTATGTTTATGTCAAAGTGCGACATTGCGTTATTTTTCCCAGAGTTCTCAAGGTTTATCCTTGGCAGAATATAAAAAGAGTCCTCAGTGGGGCTTAAAACCAAGTTTTCCTCAGGGATTATCCTTACAATTTTCATACTTTTACATCCAATAACTTATTAAACTCTAGCGCATATTCAATGGGCAATTCCTTTATCACCTCATCTAGAAACCCCTTTACAATCAAATCAACCGCCTCCCCCTCCTCTAAACCCCGCCCTTCCAGGTAGCGCAACTTCTCCTCCTCCAGTTTTGTCGCTGAAGCCTCATGAGTCACCACAGCGCTTGGTTCTGCTACCTTTAGAATCGGCAAACTATCCGCTGTAGCAGGCTCTTCCATTATTAGGCTGTCACACTGGATGTGTGCCCGCGCGCCTACCGCTCCAGCCTCAATCCGCAAATCTCCTTGATACACCGATTTCCCCCCAGCGGTAACCTTTCCCGCAACGGCCCCCTTCCCCCCACCATAAACCAAAGACTTAGACACAATCTTAGACGAAGTCCCAACCCCCTTATGAATCATCCGCCCACCAGCATAAATCTCCTGCCCAGCCCCACTTACCCCAACCGAAAGCATTTCCCCATGAGATCTCGCTCCTTCCAAATAACAAGCCGGATACTTCATAGTAACCTTTGAGCCCAAATTCCCATCCACCCACGACATCCGCCCTTCCCGCCCAACAACAGCCTTTTTCGTTACCAGGTTATAAATATTTTTTGACCAATTTTGAATTGTTGTATATCTCACAGAAGCCCCTTTTCCAACAAAAACCTCCACAACTCCCGCATGCAAGGCGTTTTCAGAATATGCGGGAGCCGTGCAACCTTCCACATAATGCACAGAACTTCCTTCATCTGCAATAATTAAAGTGCGCTCAAATTGCCCCAAATTTGGAGTACCCATTTGGAAATACGCCTGCAAAGGCAGCTCTACACTCACACCTTTTGGCACATATAAGAAAGACCCTCCTGACCAAACAGCCCCATTTAAAGCTGAAAACTTGTTGTCATCCACTTTTACCAAAGTCCCAAAATATTTTTTAAACAAATCTGGGTATCTTAGCAAGCCCTCCTCAATATTTGTAAAAATTATTCCCTGATCCTCCAGCTTTTTCTTTAGAGACCCATAAATTGCCTCCGAATCAAATTGCGCTTCCACCCCTGCCAGAACCCTTTTTTCTGCCTCTGGAATACCCAATTTATCAAAAGTCGCTTTAATTTCTGCTGGGACTTCTTCCCAAGATCGTTGCTTTTTAGCTTTTGGATCAACATAGTAATCGATTTTCTCAAAATCCAAGTCACTTAAATCTGGTCCAAAATTTGGCATTTCCAGTTCCAAAAACTTTTCCAAAGATTTAAGCCTAAATTCCAGCATCCAATTTGGCTCGCCTTTTATATCAGAAATTTTTTTAACAGTTTCTATGGAAAGTGAATTAAAAGCTTTCATACCCTTCTTTTTCTAAAAGCTCAAGTAGCCCGTTTTTTTCTTTTAATAATTCCGCCTGCCTCACAATTTGCCCAGATTTCATGACAAAAATTTCATCTGCCAAAATTTTCTTTGCCAGACTTAAATTATGTGTAATAAAGAGCAAAGTCGCTTGCGTTTCATTTTTAAAATTTTCCAAGACCTTTAAAATTGTTTTCAAACTGTCAATATCCACACCGCTATCAATTTCATCTAAAATCACAAATTTTGGTCTCAATAGCAGAATCTGCAAAACTTCCATTTTTTTCCTTTCACCTCCAGAAAAGTTTTCATTAAAATTGCGAGATTTTATTTCCTGTGGCAAGCCAACCTTTGCCAAATTTTCATTTAAAATTTTGTCAAATTCTCGCACTGATACTGCAGATTTTGAATGCTTTGCAAAAATCAGATGTAGAAACGGAAAAATATTTAAACCCGTAATTTCGGGAGGGGATTGATGCGCCAGAAATATTCCCGCCAAATTGCGCTCCGTTGCAGAAAGCCCTAGCAAATCCTTATCAAGAAATTTTGCATTTTTAGCCACCGCCCCCACCGAAGGATCCCCCGCTAAAGCCTTTGCCAGCGTGCTTTTTCCAGACCCATTTGGACCCAAAAGCACATAAGTTTTATTTGAAGCAAAATTAAGGTCAATGCCCTTTAAAATTTGGCTGTTTTCTTTTGCTGCAAAAAGATGCGAAATGGTAATCATGTTAAGTTATTATAGCCTTTTAAGATGAGAAATGGTACGCATATTAGGATTATAGCTTGTTTGAACCAGGGATGGTGACTGCTTGGCGGGCGGCTTCCATAACATCTGTGTATTCATCGCAGGGTCTTTCTATACCAACTGAGTTTTCAGAAGAAAAATAGGGATCGCTACCTACATACTGATCAACAACGCACAAATCTTGCCTTGTTGCAAATTCTCCTTTTTCCAACAATCCAGGGGGAAGTATCATGGCGGCAATGCCATTAGCTGTCCTAAAAGCTTGTGAGGCATCCAGTTGGTGCGTTTTTGCTTCCAAGTGAAATGATGCTGGATCTACCTGTCCGTCGCAGGCATATTTCTCCTCACCCAGTCTTTCGCAAGTTTTTGTGCAACATTCCTCTGTGCAGATATGGTTGCATTCATCCCCTGCGGTGCAACTTTCCATACAATCATTATAACAATCAGCTGTAGGGCCACAATCTACCTCGCAAGTACATCCAGTGGAACCTTCCGCGCAAGATTCCGTAGTTCTTGTGGTACATGTTCCCTCAGGCTTAGTAAATATTGAAAAGATGTTATATAAAACTGCACTTACTAGACTTCCTAGCTTATCTCGGAGATTCTCTTCTTCATAAAACCTAATAGGTACGGTTTCATCACATACAGAACTTGGATTCCCATCCTCTCCTTTTATTGGTAAACAAGTAGCTACTTTAAAGTTTGTGGCTGACCAGCCAGCCTGATACGTTTCTGGGTGGGTCGATAAAGCTGCTCTTGTAATAGGCCATACTCGGTGTCCGTCCAGTACTGAAATAATGCAGTGATCAAAACCCTTAATACTTCTATGGGCGGATTCCTTGGTTTGTAAAACCCCTGACTCTAAACCCGTAACTGGGGATAAAGACATTAGCCCTGGTTTGCCCCAGCCTCCTTCAGGAGCAGTCTCTGTGTATGCCCCTGGGCCTAATGTCTCTGTTATAAAACTGGCGCCAGATCCATCCCACCCATGCCCTTTATCTGCGGGCTCCATTGCTGCTCTGGCGTTTTTGCCATCTTCTAGGTCATAAGTTAGGGTTTGATCGTGAATAAAAAACTGCTTTCTTCTATCTCCTTCTATAGCAGGTGTATATGCTTGGTTACCCCCTTGAGCTGTTCCTTCTATATAATATTCGTTCCCTGCCATACCCCCCTTATTCTTTGCTACTATGGAATAAGGAAAATACTCTGTTCCTAATAAATATCTGCACCCCTCCGCTCCTGGCACACAACTGGTATACACAGGCACCTCCTCCAGGCATCTATCGGGAGGTATCCCGTAGGTTTGGCAAAATTCTGCTCTATCTTCTGCATCCATTCTTCTATAATAACTTTCCCATGTGGTGGGAGGTTTAATTTGCCCAAGTGTTATTAGAGTCCCATCTTCCAAGAAGCATATCGGGGTAGTTTTATCCATTTGCAAATAAAGATTTTCTGAACCTTGAGGATTATTTGAATCTACGGGGGGTCTCAGTAGGGTGACAAACCCATTTGCATTTTGCAAATTCAATAATGGCGCAGTGGCGTCTGCCCCTGTATTAACTGCTTTATTGCCTTGTTTCCAGTATTCGCATGAAACTACATCTGGATCGGGAAAATCTTTTGTAGGCCAGTCAATCCCTGCTTTTAAGGTTTGTCCCATTCCCCCATACATCAATTGTGTAGGGTTAGCATATTTTGCCATTGTATTTCTATATACTGCGCTGGTTGTTACAGTACCTTCATACTCGTGTTGAGGTTTCTTTCTACCCCCAAGCCCCGAAAAAAGCCTTTCTATTAACGCCAGTATCCCACTTCCCCTTTCACTATCGTCACCGACCTGTCTTAAAGTAAAAGTTCCGGTATGCTCTGCTGTTGTTTGAGGCTGAGGCAAAAGCTTTCCCCCATCACACCCTCCTTCTGTTTCCCCACTTCTGTCTGTGTAAATCAACTCAAGCGGGCATGCCGAAACCACTTCTCCAGTTTCAAAATGGACCGCTTGTTGTCTCCAAGGAGCTTCGTCTGGATCTGATGAAAATCCTGGGGTTGGTGGATTTGGGTCACATTTTAATGTCATCTCAATAGGAGTCAAAATTTCCGTATTTAGAGACCACAAAAAATCAATTGGATATGTGGGATCTTCCACTCCAGGCTTAGTTGTTATCTTATCTACAATCGTGTCCCTCATTCCCATCCAGTATTTTTGAGAAAGGGCAGTTCTTTGTAGCGAATTCATATCCATTTGGAAAACTTCGTGAATTTCATTTCCACAAAGTACCCCGATGTAATTGCTGACAGCTCCGTTACTGAAGTAACTTGCACCAGTATCTAATCCGTCTGGGTTTCTGTATCTGAGCCAAGAATCCACGGCAAAATATCCATCTTCATTTGTAACATCAGAAGTTTCAAAGTTTATAATTGTAGATCCAATTCCATCCGAGCCTGTTTGTGCCCCTTGATATACGCAGATTCTGGCGTTTTGAACTGGGACTTGGGTTTTAGTGGCTCCTGTGTCCACATTTGTAAATGTTTTAGAGCTGATAACTCTACCGATGATGGTGCGCTCTACTTTTTCTCTTCCATGCGACCCGCCCCCAGGACTACAAGATACGCCAGGGTCTTCTTGCATTGTTATTGCAGGGAGATTCTCTACAGGCCCTGGGGCACTTCTTCCACAGCCTGTACTAAAAAAGGCTGAATGAGACTGTTTTTTTATATTGCCAGAAGTAACTATTCCAAACGGAGTTACCATTCCGTCAGACCAGGCGAACCAGAGTGTGTGAGCTATTCTGCTGTCTCCATTTACATGATTGTAGAACTCTCTGAGATATTGAGCTTGTATAGCCTGATCCGTGGAGTTTAAACCAATCTCAGTAATCCAAATACTTTTTCCTCCTCCAGCACTATGATATTCATCTATACTTGCTCCCAAAGGGCCTGTGTTTCCTATGCTGGAACCATTGGGCACCTTACCGTAGGGATGGAATGCAATGGCATCAACATTACTCAGATCTACTCCGTTCAAATAAGACGCTTGCCCCGATGCAAATCCTGCAGTTATAACTTGGGCACCTGAGTTTGCTTTAATCTGAGTTGCTGCATTGTTAAGCAATGTTGAGTATTCTTGTGGGGATAGATTCCCTCCCTGCCAAATGTCTGGCTCATTCCATATTTGGTAAACTATGCCATTTGAGCCCAATCCTTGTGCGATCAACCCCGCCCTAATCCCAAATCCCTCTGGATCTTCTGTAGCGGAAGGGTAACTCATATAATCTATGATAAGGACAGTACTTATACCTGCAGATCTGTATCCGTCTATAATCCCTTGATAAGTTGCTATTGATGCATCTAACTTGTAGGTAGGATCTGCGGGATCATTGCTTGCTGTACAATCTTTGAACTCTATTCGTACCCAACTTGTACCCTGGATACTTTGGGGTGTTGGAAATCCTAAAGGGTTTGCAGGGTCTATGTTAATCCCACAGGCGGCCCACACTCCATCCCCTCCCAAAACCGAGAGCACAAAAACAACAGCTGCAACAAAAATTCTCTTTATAGACTTCATTGCCCAAATTATACCAAACACTTGCCCAATTGGTATAATAAAAAGTATGCAAGAAA
>CAZHSR010000034.1:0-1070 GCA_964535155.1 uncultured Candidatus Saccharibacteria bacterium | reverse complement strand
GCACTCCATGTTTATACAAAAAGCCTCACATCGGTTAAATATTATAAGGATCTAATAAAAACCGATTTAAAATTTTCGCTTAAATATTATGTTGTACTAGCAGTACTTTTTACATTGGTGAATTCGCTTTTTTCCACTATTCAAATTTTGCCAAAGTTGCAAAAGGGGATTAATGATGCCATTGAATATGCTTTAGACCTTTATGAGGATGATTTAGTAATAACTATTAAAGAAGGCGTTTTGTCCGTAAATAAGGATGAGCCTTATATTGTGCCTTTTGTGGGGGCTGCGGGGACAACTGTGGCAAAGAACTTAATAGTTTTTGATTCTGAGGCTGGTTTAGACGACTTGGAAGAGACTTATGACACTTTAATTTTGGTAAATGGGACAAATATTTTGGTGCAAAATTCTTCCAAAGTGGAAGTAATGCCAGTTAAAGACCTGCCTGACACGGAAATTACAAAAGCGGATTTTGTTGCAGGAATAAATCAAATTCGTTCTTTTACAAAATTTTTGCCCTATATTGCGGGGACTCTATTTGTTCTTTCCATGCTCTTTTATTATTTAGTATTTAGACTTGCGTATCTTCTTTTTGTGGCAGTCTTGTTGTGGGTAGTGGGTGCAATTAGAGGGTTGGAATTGGACTTTTCCAAGTATTACAAAGTGGCCTTGCATACAATGTCCTTACCTTTAACAGTGGGACTTTTGAATTCGGTGATGATGTCAAACCTTTATTTTCCAAACTGGTTCTTTTTGTTAAACGCGATTTTTGGTGTTTTGGTGGTGCTGTCTTTGGGAAAGGTAGGAGAAGAAGAGAGTTCTGTAGAAGGAGATATAGATGAGACTCCTCCAACCGAGGAGACCCAGAAGGATGCGGAAGTTTTAGATGGGGAAATTATTCGTTAGTTTTTAGGTAATTTTTAAGACAGACTTAAAAATTTATGCTAAAATTTCGCTGTTTCAAGGGGTTTGCTTTGGGACTTGGAGATTTGTCCTGGCATTTATCCCTGAAAAATTGATCCTCGGTAGCTCAATGGTAGAGCAACCGGCTGTTAACCGGTAGGTTGTTG
>CAZHSR010000033.1:0-9957 GCA_964535155.1 uncultured Candidatus Saccharibacteria bacterium | reverse complement strand
CCATGATGGATCGCGCCGTGGCGGAACGGAAGCTGACTGGCCTGCTGAAACGGACGCGGGCCGCGCACCAGAGAATCCGCCACCTCCAGAACCAGAGCTAAATCCAGATGAAGAGCTTTTATTTGCACTTGCCACAGATTTCATAACGCTTTTGTTGACAGCACTACTTATTACTGCAAATTGCATGGCGTTAAAGTCGCCTTCGTACCAGTCGGGTTTTTGCAAGGTGATGCCTTTAAACCTTTCTGCCCAAACTTTTTCTACCCCAAAGGCTGTTGCATAAGGGAGTAATTTTTCAAAAAACATCTGATTTTTGGCCTGAAATTCCAGCTGATCCTTTTGCGAAGATAAAAAGTTTTTTAAAGATTTGGCTTCCGAATAAGCTTGAATTCCCGCATCTGTTAATTTTCTCTCAACCGATGAGGCAATTGAATAGACCACAAATCCTACAATTCCGCCTAAAAATAATGAGAAAAATGCTTTGGCTCCATTCCCTTCCCTTAATTTCTTGATATTTTTTTCAGAAAATCCCAAAGCAACCAGCTCTTTGTAAACTTCACCTACCATGTCGTTATATCTGATACCCAAAGTGTATGACCTTTTCATTTCTTTTGTGGTTGTTCTTGGTCTAACCGCGAATAATGCCTTATACAAAGTTCTTTGATGGTCTGTAAAACTTGCATCTGCTTCCTTCAGTTTCTCAAATGCAAAATCCTTTTTTCCATCCTCAATTATTTTTATATAACCCTTTTGCGCCAAATAAACTATCTCTGCAGTAATTAATTTTGGACTCAATTTTTCCACTATTCCAAAAGTTTCACCAGGAGAAAATAAGCTTCCATCTGGTCGTTTTGGAGGATCAAACCAAGCAGAAACTATCTTTTTGTTTTTATTAAAATATGATTTTTCTTTAACTAAGGAGACTACCTTTCTAATTGGCAACACAACATTTCCTACAAGTAAAGCCAAGCCAATTCCCACATAAATTAAGATTTCTTTTAAAGACCTTCTGTATAAACTTGGTTCAACAACAGATACAAACCCTTTTGGAAAGCTTACTGCAACGGTTAATCCATCGCCATTTCCAAGACTCAAAGTATTTTTAAATGATACTTTTTCCCCTTCAAGCATTCCCTCACAATTTGTAGCCTTAGAGCCTTGCACGCCCGTATAACAAGCAAATTTAATTTCCGACTCCCCTACTCCGGCTCCTTCAGGCAATTTTACATTTACAAAAGCATTCTTTATAGGAACTTCCCACTCTGTACCAATGGCATTCCAATAAATTTCATCAAAATCGTCAAAATAAGTTAAGCCTCCCAAAATTTTGTATGAAATGACATATTTTTTGCTACCCGAAATTTTTACATCTGGGTCACCAATTTTTACCTCGATTTCATTCTTTCCGCTTGTAACAAAGGGGTATCTATTATTAAGTTCATCCGTAACCGAAAGTTCCTTCAATTCCATTATAAATTTCTTTCCTTCTGTATTTTCCTTTACTAAGGGGATATTTCTAAAAATCCCATGTTTATATGCCGTCCCAAAGTTATACAAAATCTCCTCCACAACAGAAATGGAACCATCTTGATTTATTGTTATATCAACTCTAAAATCATCAATGGCTTCTTGTGCAAAGGCTTTGGTGGAAAAAATGGATAAAAGTGCAGTTAGGACAAAAAAATTAAAAATAAGTCTTTTCATAAAATTATTATAAAGAATGCTAGTATTAAAGCAATGGAAACAAGAGAACAAAAAATTATTAAGATATTAAACTCCCTGAACCAGCCAAAATATCGATTGGGACAGGTTTTAGAAGCAATTTACAAGCAAAATGAAGTGTTGCAATATTCTCAAATTTCTAACATTCCCAAAGAAGTTAGAGAATCTTTGTCTGCAGAACTTGGCGATGAAATCCTGACCTTAAAGGAAGTTACTGTCCAAAAAGACGGTCAAACCCAAAAAGTTTTATTTGATACCTTTGATGGCAAGAAAATTGAGACCGTAAAAATGCATTATAAAGGTGAAAAAGAACGAGTTAGTAGTAAAAGGCAAAATTTAGGAAGAAATACTATTTGTGTTTCTGCTCAGGTAGGATGTGCCATGAATTGTGCCTTTTGTGCCACAGGAAAGCTTGGTTTTACAAGAAATTTAAGTGCAGATGAAATTGTGGATCAGGTTTTATATTTTAAGAAAACAGGGCATAAAGTGGATAATGTTGTCTTTATGGGCATGGGAGAACCCTTTGCAAATCCCGCAACTTTTGAAGCTCTGGAAATTTTGGTGGACCAAAAGAAACTGGAAATTGGGCAAAGGCATATTAGTGTTTCCACTGTGGGGCTTGTTTCTGGAATTAAAAAAATGTCAGAAGAACAGCCTCAAATAAATTTGGCATTGTCTTTGCATTCGCCCTTCCAAGAAGAGCGGGAAAAAATTATGCCAATTGCAAAAACTCATCATATAACGGATGTGATGAATGCCTTGGAACAGCATATTCTAACCACAAATCGAAAGGTTTTGATAGCGTATATCTTGTTGGGTGGCGTAAATGATAGTGAAGGTCATGCAGTGGCTTTGGCGGAGATATTAAATTCTTATAAGGCTGTAAGGCATCTGTTTTTTGTAAATGTCATAAATTATCATGAAGTGGAAGGAATTGGGTTTAAACGGTCTTCTCCAAGGGCTGTAGAGGCTTTTAGGGCTGTTTTGCAAAGGTATGGGATTCGTAATACTCTTCGCCAGGACTTTGGTGAAGGGATTGATGCGGCTTGTGGGCAATTGAGTGGGAGGAATTAGTTTTGGGGAAAAAGAAAGGGTGTCGAACTTGTGTTCGCCACCCCTGTGTGGATTCCCGGTCTTAAAGAGAAAAAGCCGCTATATTACATTGCAGTTTTCCCTTGAATCTGGCGGGTTGAGCCAGATATTGAAAGATTTCTTCAGATTTGAAAACCATCCGTGTGCTAACGCCTTTAGGTAAGGATGTACCTACCATGCGCCAACCACCGCTTATAGGACGGAGACCAACTACATGAAGGTCTTCGATCCAAATCATTACGCTTTGGGACTTTCTCCACTTGCGTAATTGGTTAGCACACTCGTCTGAATTGCGGACTCTTACTGTTTTCAGTCTTTTTTTGGAACCGCCCCCTGCGGCTTTCATCACATCTCGAATTGCGGATTTTGTCCTTCTTGTATTAGATCCAGTATCTTGTTGTTCCCAAAACCTTTCTTCGTACTTCTCATAAACTCCCACTGGGATTGACACCCCATTAAGGAGGCAATCCAACGCTGCTGGAAAACATGTTGCCGTTTCTGGCCCTGTAACTCCATCTGACAGTTTCCTAAGATAGCTCCTGATACTCATCTCTACTCCTTTGTGTATAGTTATTAAGGTTACGTCATTCTACTATAGGATTATGAAATATTCAAATTTAGTTTAGGGATAAATATATATTACTCTTCAGATTTAAAAAATTTTATGGTGGGCGAGACAGGACTTGAACCTGCATGGATTTCTCCACAGCCACCTCAAGACTGCGCGTATACCAATTCCGCCACTCGCCCTTACCTTGTTTCTCAAGAATGGCTACGCCATTCTTTCGGGCATAACGAAATGCTAATTTACCCTTTGCATTTCGTTAAGCAATTAAAATTGAAACACAGTTTCAATTTTAATGGTGCCGGAGGCGGGACTTGAACCCACACTCCTTTTGGGAACTGCCTTCTGAAGACAGCGAGTCTGCCAGTTCCTCCACTCCGGCATGTGTTAGCCCTCACATTTTACCCCAGATTGGCATCCCTTGATACTCCTTATTACAATACATGGTGAGGGCGGTGGGATTCGAACCCACGACAAACGGCTTAAGAGGCCGCTACTCTACCACTGAGCTACACCCCCTCGGTTTAATAACCCACTCCAAACGCATCCCATTATAACAAACAACCCCCCATAAAGGGGGGCTATTCTCCATTTCAACTAATAACTAAAGCTCTTCGTCTTCCCAATCCTCGTCGTCATCCTCGTCGTCTGAGTCCAGGTCGTCATCGTCTAGATCCCAGTCGTCATCATCATCCAAATCGTCTTCGTCGTCTCCATCAAGACCTAGCTCAACCAGAGCTTCCTCAAACCATCCTATTTCCTCTTCGGTTGCTCCTTCGGGAAGTAGGAAATTTGGGTTTTCTCTCAAAAATTCCAAAATTTGCTCTTTTGTTAACATTTAGTGGTCACCTCCTCTTCTTCTTGGCTTTAAAGCCTAACTAAAAATGATTCCAGTTAGAATCTTCCGAATTTTCTCCTGAACTTTGTATAAAGTCAAGAAATCAAAACTCTGGGTTATTTAGTTTGTACCAAATTTAAAAAGGGCGCCAAATCTTCTAAGTATTCCTTTAAAGAGTCCCGCGCCATCCTCTTCTATTGTTTGCTGTAATAGCGATAAATTCTGCTCACTAATAGCTTCAATCATGCTGTCTAACTCTTCTGCCTCTTCCACAGTTTCTGCCGAGTCTTTTAATTCTATAAGTTCTGCAAGTCTCCCTTCGTTTTCAGTTATTACTTCTTTTATTCCCTCAATCGAATTTTGGTCAGCGCCAAAAAGCATTTTTACAAATCCAGCCCGATTTTGCAATTGCTCATAATGATTTTCTAGCCTATTCTGGGCTTCATTTTGATTTTGAGCTATAACTCTAACCTGTTCTCCAATTCCTCCAAATCTTTCTGGGTCTTGCAAAAGCTCATGAACTTTTTTTGCAACCTCGCTCATGTTCTCTTGGGCTTTTTCAGACATTTCTCTTGCCTGGTCCGGTTCCATTGTTTGAAGTTGCTCTTGTGTTCTTACTCGTTCTTTTATTTGCAATTTTATATCTTCTGCTTGATTTTGTGTCTCTTGTCTCAACCGATTTTGCACAGCATTGATTGAAGCGTTATCTGGGAGTGACTTTACTTCCTGAGTCTTTGCGGTTTCTTCTTGTGCTTGGGCTGGTTTTCCTTGTGATTTTGTGGAAAGGGCAAGCACGGGGAAGGAAATAAGTAATAGGGACATTATTGGCAGTATTTTCATATTTCTCCTTATAAAATTTAATAATTCGTGTGTTAAAGTTGCTACACAACTTTAACAGTCCAGGCAAAATGTTCGCATCCTAATTCTAAAAGTTGTACGCTCACATTTTGCTGGCCCAAAAAAGTTCTGCAAGAACTTTTTTGGCGCCTCCGGAGGGATTCGAACCCCCAACCGTTCGGTTCGAAGCCGAATACTCTAATCCATTGAGCTACGGAGGCACATAAACAAATACAATTTTTGCTTATTGCACAAAGATTATATAATATTTACAAGTGCTTAACCAATCTTTAAAAAATAAGTTATATATGGGCTATATTGTACTTTTAGCCTTTTTGTTAGTTTTTGTTCATTATGCCCAAAACCGAGATGTTGTAGAGGTTGTAGAAAGAACCAAGGAGAAAAAAACTGCGGATAAAACCAGGAATGTAGATGTTAGTTTTGAGTTATATTCGACTACAGAAGGCACAAAACCAGTATTAACCCACAGAATTCAAATGAGTAATCAGGATTCAATTTCGGATTTACTTAGAAAACTCCGCTCCGAAGACGTTATTTCCTACGAAATCACTGAATACACAGACCGAGTAGAAATCAACCATGTCAACAACATTTTTCCTCAATTTGGTACAGAATGGGCAGTTTTTTATGAGGGAAAAAATATTACTTCCAAAGTTGCATCGATTAATTTGCAAAATGACAAAACATATTCATTAAATCTTATTCATACCGAAGAGCTTCAATAGCGTCCATTTTGCTTGCTTGAATTGCTGGGTAAGTTCCAAATAAAATACCAACAAATAAGCTGAAACCAACAGCTAACAAAGCCATTCCTGGCGTTATTTCGGTGGGAAGCCAGGTTCTAGCTATTAAACAAACCAACGCTCCAAAAGCTAACCCAATTAAGCCCCCAAAATTACTTAACAGAGAGGATTCCAAAAGAAACTGTAAAGTAATGTCTTTTCTTGTAGCTCCAAGGGCCTTTCGCAATCCTATTTCCGAAGTCCTTTCGGTTACAGAGACAAGCATAATATTCATAATACCAATTCCGCCTACTAGCAAAGAAATCCCTGCCACGGCTGCCAGTCCTATTTTTAAAATGTCCAAAATGTCTCTTACTGCCCCCAACAAATCCTCCGCGGTATACAAAGTAAAATCATCGCTTGTTAAGTCCTGCAACAAAGCCAACTCAATCTGTTTAGTATCTAAATAGACATTTTCATTATTTTTAAGCTCTACCAAAATATAAGTGTAATTCTTAAGACCTGCCAACTCCTCCCCTTTTTTTAACGGCACTATAACCGAAGGGTCATAATCCTGACTTTTTTGTTCTAAATAACCAATAACCTCAAAAGGCTTTCCTTCAAGATTTACCGTCTTCCCAAGGGGATTTGCTTGTCCAAAAAGCTCTTCCTTTACCAAGTGACCCAAAATAATTACACTCGCATTACTTTTTGATTCCAATTCAGAAATTAGTCGTCCCTCTTTTATTGGCAAGGAAAAAACCTCCTGCATTTTTGCATTCCCCGCCAAAAGTACAGCGCTATATTTTTTATTTTTGTAAGTCACAACTCCTCCCGATTGATATACTGGCTCAACTGATTTTATTACATCAGAGGCATTTCTCTTAATTAAGTCCACATGTCTATCCGAAAATTTATTGTTAAAAAAGGCTAAAGCTGGATCATTAAAAAATCCCCCACTACCAGGGTAAACAAAAACCGAATTTGACCCTAAGTCTTCAAATTCGCCAACCACATAATTTTCTAAGCCTTTAACTAAGGAAACCAAAGTGATTATTGCAAAAACTCCAATGACAATTCCGGAAATAGTAAGTAAGCTCCTAATTTTGTTGCTAAACAAGGATTTTGTTGCTGTAAAAAATACGGTTTTAAATTTCATTGCTTACTCCTTAAGGCTTCAATGGCATCTTTTTTAGCTGCCTTTAAAGCTGGATATGTCCCAAATACAATTCCCACAAATAAACTAAACCCAAGCGACAACAAGGCGGACCAAAGCGTAATTTCTGCTTCAATGAGGTCTCTAATTAAAAGCGTAGTTACCCATGCAATAAAAAGTCCAATAATACCACCAGAAAGGCTAATAATGGCAGATTCTAGTAAAAACTGGATTCCTATATCCAATTTTGTAGCTCCCAAGGCTTTTCTTAAACCAACCTCGCTAGTCCTTTCGGTTACAGTGACAAGCATAATATTCATAATTCCAATTCCACCTACAAAGAGTGAAATCCCAGCAATAGCTCCTAAAAGTGTTGCCACCAAAGTTAAAATGCTATTTACAACTTTTAAAATATCCTTTTGGGAAATTACAGAAAAGTCATCGGGTTTAATGTCTGATACCAAAGCTATTTCTATCTCTCGCATTAATGAATCTACATCTTCTGGGTTTTTTGCACTAACTAAAATGTTTGTGATAGAAGTAAGGTTATAAATTTCTTTTGCTGTTGTATAAGGAATGTAAACTCGATCACTTGCTCCTACTGCGCCTTCTTTTGCAACTCCTATTACAGTAAAGGTCCTATCCGCTAGTGTTATTTTTTTGTCAACTGCTGGAGCGGAGCCAAATAAATCTTCCTTTACTGCGGGCCCCAAAACAACAACATGCGCTTTTGATAAAACTTCCGCACGATTAAAATATCTTCCGTACTCTATTTCTACATTGGTTATTTTTGTTGCTTCTTCGTTTGTAGCGGTCACAGAATAAGCCCCTGTTTTATTTTTATATTTAAGTCTCCCTGTAACTCTTATGGAGGGAGTAATGCCATTTATATCCTTTTCTATAGCCTTTTTCACAATATCAACATGTTTTTCTTGTAAATTTTGCTTTGTAAACGAAGTTGCTGGGTCCCGTCCAAATGAGGCATTTCCAGAAGCTACAATAATTAAATTGGATCCAATAGCATCAAACTGGGAAATTATAAAATTTTCTAAGCCTTTTACTAGTGAAACCAACGCTACAACAGCAAAAACTCCTATGATTACGCCAAGCATAGTTAAAAAGGATCTAATTTTATTTGCACCTAAGGCTTGAAGTGCGGATTTCAAGGATTCTTGTACTTTACGCATGGAAAATTTACTGTGCAACTAAACCATCTAATAAAGTTATTCTTTTAGGTGTAATTTTTGCCAAATCCTCGTCATGTGTAACTAGTACTATAGTTTTTCCTTCAGAATTTAGTTGAATCAGCAGTTGCTCAATTTCCGCTCCCGTTTTAGAGTCCAAATTTCCAGTTGGCTCATCTGCCAAAACGATGGAAGGTTCATTTACCAAAGCTCTTGCAATAGCTACCCTTTGTTTTTGTCCCCCCGAAAGCTCGTTAGACTTGTTTTGCATTCTATCCTTTAGGCCCATCTTGATTAATAACTCTTTTGCCCTTGGTAACCATTCTTTTTCTGGTACTTGGCTATATTTTAAAGGAAGCATTACATTTTCTAGAGCTGTGGCTCTTGATAATAGATTATAAGACTGAAATACAAACCCTATTTCTTTATTTCGTAGTCTTGCTAATTCATTTCCTGAATACTTTGTTATATCCTTTCCTAAAAGGAAGATCTTTCCCTCGGTTGGAGTATCTAAAAGGCCTAGCAAATGCATTAAAGTACTCTTTCCAGAACCAGATTTTCCTACAATAGACAAAAAATCTCCCTTATTTATAGAGACATTTACACCTTTTAACGCCTTAATCTGCACTTTTCCCATATCGTAAGTTTTTACAAGATTTTCTGCTACTAATACGGGTTGATTACTCATTCTTGAATTTTGGCTTTATAACCTTGTTCTAGTTGAACAGTGTTATTAAAAGGACCTACTAATGTTTCGTTAGATATATCGGTTTTTATTTCAGTATATAAATCACCTTCTAAACCAATTTTCACTGGAAGTTTTTCCAAGTATCCGTTTTTAACAACCCAAACAAAAGGCTTTTCTTCTGAATCAAAAATTACCTCATCATATAAAAGTGCAAAAACTTCACTGGATGTACTTGCAACAGTGATTTTTGCATCACCTCGCATGCCAAGCAAAATCTTATTTTCCGGATCTTCAAACAAAACTTCTACTGTAAAAGTAGGATTTGCGCCTCCGTTAGCGTATCTTGGAAGTGCCTTTACTTTGCCCGTAAATTTTTCTCCAGAATAAGCATCCAAAGTAATTTCTGCAGTTTGTTCTTCTTGTAACAAGCCAAAGTCGGCTTGATCCACAGAAATTTCAAAAACTAAATCGGTTTTTGCAAGTTTTATAACGGGTTCTGTTGCGGTAACTACTTCTCCCAAAGTTTTATATACATCTAAAATCCTTCCTTCAAAGGGTGCATATAAATAGTTTCTAGAATATGTGGCTAAACTAGATTGATAATTTGCTTCTGCTCTGCTAATTGCTTCCTCCAAAGTTCTTAATTGGATTTGATATTGCGTTTCTCCGCCCAAAGCATCCCTGTCAGAATCGGTTTTATAGTTCTCAATAAAAAGTTCCTTGTCCCTTAAAGCAATATCTCTTGCGTCTTTAGCCCCCTGAATTGTATATCCTCCTTCTGGGCTTATTAAACTTGCAATTAGTTGTCCCTTTACAATCTCATCGCCTTTTTGTACCGCAATATAACCAATTGTTCCACTTGTTGTAAAGGCAATATTTGCGTCATTACTGGATTTTATCTCACCTAGTGCTGAAACGGTTTTAGTTACAACCATTTTTTGTGCCTCAACTTTTCTTACAGGAATAATTCCAATGGAGTCTCTAAAAATTACAAATCTAGCTAAAGCTATTCCTGCCCCTAGTATCAATATAATTTTTAACGGTTTAAGAATTTTTTTCATAATTTAATTATTAATGCTCAAAATATTGTATCATGATTCCATGATAGATTTGCTCCAAAAAGACGACTTGG
>CAZHSR010000032.1:0-10007 GCA_964535155.1 uncultured Candidatus Saccharibacteria bacterium | reverse complement strand
GTGTTCTCAGTGTTTACCTTTTCAAAAATACTGTAAAAAATAGTAGAAGAAAAATTTGGATGCCTCCCGTGTTCAGTAGTAAAATCATATATTCTAAATACATCAGGTTGCACAACCTTATCATCTTTTGGGAAAAGCTCCCCCAACATCCGTTTGAAGGGTTGAGCCTCCTCTTTATTTCTCTTGATCCACTTCTCAATCATATGAGGGTGTATGCTGAACTTGCGTGAAATTGCCACAGTTTCTGCAGATTTACTAGTAATCGCATAAGATTCAGGAATATGACCTTGAAATACTAATTGCATACTTACAATGAAACCTCTAAAACATGTCCAAAACATGGATAATATCGGTATTTGTTCTCTTGGATATACTGATCCAAAGCTAACAAGTACACCTTTGTATAGTTTAATAAGTTTATTTACTATTAGGTATTCTGCGGGATATTTCTCTATGGATACTTTTATGTTATTTAGTTCTGCCTCCGAAATCGTCCAAATGTCAGAAAGCCGGATTTCATCTCCCATAAGATTATTCGGTTAAAGCCCAGACTAACTTAAAAATTTTGCAAATAAAGCTAATAGCAATATCGAGGCAACAAGAAAAAAGGTTATACGAACATACTTCTTTATTTTTTGGGTCTCTATAGGACTTTCAAAGGTAGTGATTGTATCGCCACTTTCTTTTACAGTCTTTATATCTTTATATACAATGCGATTTGCTACAATAGCAGAAACTAACGGCGAAAGACTAAACAAGATCCCAACTCCCCCGTCACTAAAGGAAAAAAGGAAGTTTACGCCACCAAGTATAAAGACAATTATGGTTACAACCTTTAGTACTATTTCCTTGTGTTTGGGAGCAGATAGCCAGATTGTAAACCACAAGACCCACAGAGCAACACCATTAACAAAAAATGCGGTGAAAAGCCCCCTAGTTCTCTCATACACAGAATAATAAGCAAATGTGCCGATTCCATTAACTAACATCATTAGTATTATAGATATTGGGACAAAGGCTATCCAACGAAGGGTTTCAGGTAAAGGTTCAAAATGTTTAAGAAATAAGTTCCTATACTTAATGGAGTAGGCTATTTTTCCTGTGTTCATGGTCAAAATTATAGCACAATCTCTCTCAAATATTCAAAAAAAATCTAAAAATAGTGCTAGAATGGATTCATTAATAGTCTAAAAGATACAACTCAGTTAGTAACACTTCCAAGCTTTATTAAAGGCATGAGTCGCGTTGCTGATCTATTTGGAAAGTTGGACACATATAGATATACAAAAAATTCTGATACAGAAGCCCTTAAAAATGATTGGAAAAATGTGGGCAACGATATGTGTACCGTCATAAAAGAAAATGACAGAGGAAACAGCAGAAGAAAAAGGACAGAAATTCCTAGAAAAAATTAGAATTTAAGATATAATCTAAATATGAACAAGGAAATACAAAAAGCCACACCAAAAGGTATTACAATAAAGCAACATATCCGCTTTGGAAAACCAGTAATTGAAGGGACAAGAGTGGCCATTTCAGATATGCTTAATCTTATTAAGGCTGGGTATAACATCAACGAGATTCCTCAGCAATATCCTGGAGTTACCAAAGAGAATGCAATGACAGCACTCGAGTACACTGCAAATATTCTAGGAAAAGAAGAGACACTTTTTATCTCATAAAAATGCATAAAATACTTGCGGATGAATGTATCCATAAAGACTTAGTTGAAGCCTTAAGAGAAGAGGGTAATTCAGTTGAGTGGGTAACTGAAATGGAACTTTCGGGATCCTCTGACGATGTAGTATTTGAACACGCTCTTAAAAACAATCTGATTTTACTTACCTTTGACAGAGGCTTTGGGGATATATTTAATTACAACATTAACAATTGCCCTGGAATAATCATAGAACTTATACACGGTATGGAGAAATCGGAGATAATTGAGTTTGCAAAGTTTGCTCTTTCTCAATATGAAGATTTCTCTGGGAAATTAATTATTATCGGAAAAAATAAAATTCGCCTTATTGATAGAAGAAAAGATTACTAGCCCCACTATTCCCCTAGGACTTCCCCTCCAACCTCCAAAACATCCCCCGCCCGAATTTCCCCAGACAACAGCTTCTCTGCCAAATAAGTCTCCACCTTATCCTCTATTACCCTTCGCAAAGGTCTTGCTCCCCATTCTGGATTAAATCCTTTTTCTACCAGCCCTTCTAACAACTCTTCCGTAAATGAAATCTTAATATCCTTTTCTCCCGCAATCTTTTCCACGCCTTTTAACAAGATCCTAGCTATCTTTTTCACATCTTCTTTTGTTAAAGGATTAAACACTATTACGCCACTAAATCTGTTTAAAAACTCTGGGGCATAATGCTCTTGTACCTTTTTCATTGCTGCTTCTTCCATTTCACTAAAACTTCCGTTTCTAGCTGCCACAGCCTGAATTTCTCTCGTGCCTACATTACTAGTGGCAATAATAATTGTATTGGCAAAACTTACTGTCATACCCGTGGAATCGGTTAACCTCCCATCGTCTAGGACTTGCAAAAAAGTTAGCAAAATTTGAGGATGAGCCTTTTCTATTTCATCCAACAACAAAACTGTAAAAGGCGTCTCCCTAATAGCCTCTGTTAAAATCCCTTTATTAGCACCATCTGACGAGCCTATTAGTTTATTGATACTATCCCCTTGCTGATATTCACTCATGTCTAAACGAACCATTTTCTTTTCATCTCCAAAATAAACCCGTGCCAAAGTCTTTGCTGTCTCGGTTTTTCCTACCCCCGTTGATCCCACAAATAAAAAGCTTGCTATTGGCTTTTTCTCGTCTCTAATTCCCACTCTTGACCGCTTTAAAGCATTTGCTACTTGCACAACTGCATGATCTTGACCAATTACACTTTGTTTCATGGTTTCTTCTATTTGCAAAAGCTTTTGAGACTCATCTTCCGACATTGAAGTTACTGGAACATGCGTCATACTGGAAATTACTTCTGCCGCTCTTTCCGCTGTAACAACAGCTTCTTTTCTAGAGACTGCTTGTACACACCTATTTAAAACATCTACTGCTTTGTCTGGAAAGACTCTTTCAAACATTAATCTTTCAGAAAGGCGGACAATTCTTTTAATGGCAGGCAAAGTGACCATTACTTTTTCAAAATTTTCTATGTCAAAAGTTATATGCTTTAAAATGTCTTTTGTCTCGTCACCATTGGAAGGATTTATATCCACAATGTTAAAAAGCCTTGCAAAAGCACCATTTGGTTCAATATATTTTCTATAAGTTTCTCTATTTGTAGCTGCCAAAACTTGAATCTTTCCTGTAGAAAGGTAAGGCTCTAAAATTGAATAAACACTAGAAACATCGGATGATTCGTTTGAAACTCCAGAAACTAAGTTATGAATTTCATCAAAGAATAGGATTATATCGCCAGAACCATGCACTTCTTCCATGATTTTTTTAAATTTTTCCGCAATATCTCCCGAAGTTTTTGCACCAGCAACCAAAGATCCTGATTCAACACTAACTATGCGTTTATTGGAGATTTTTTCATATTCCGTTCCTTCTACAATTGCTTTAGCTATACCTTTAATAACCGAGGTTTTTCCACTCCCCGGCTGACCAATAATTAAAACATTTACTTTTTGCGACCCCGAAAGAAGATCTGCTATTTGCTTAATTTCTTCCTGATGGGCAATAATTCCTCTTATTAAGCCTTTTTTAGCAAGCTCTGTAAAATCTGTGGAGACTGAATCTAAAAGAGGCGTCACCCTTCCTGTCATACCGCGACCAAATCCTCCCATTTTTGCTAGCTTATAATCTTCTTGCCAAAATAAAACCCTTGATAACCTCTCTCGCTCATTTAAAATCCAAACTATAGCCTCTTTTATATCTGCCAGAGAAGTCCCAAATGAAAGCAAAAACTTATCTATATCTGGCATTATCTCTAACATGGCATAAAAGGCATGTTCCATTTCTATGTACCGACAATTATGCTCCTTGGCAACTTCAAAAGCGCGCTTCAAAGTTTTCCAAATCTCTACATCTGGGACCAAAACAAGTCTTGATGTAAATTCCTCTTTATTTAGCTCTGTTTTTTGCAACAAATACTGAATCCTTGAATTTTTTAGCACAGGCTCAAACGAATTCGCTGACTTTGCATCTCTTAGAGCTGCAATTACACTAGGTCTGGCAGTCTTTAAGTACCCCTCTCCCCCCACCGAAGGGATTTTTGCCTCCGGAGTATCTTTTATCAAGAGAATTCGGGCAAAATAAACGGCAATAATGACAAAGATTGTATAGAAGCCTAAATAATGGATCAATACAACAGGAATGTAATACCAAAGAAGTGGTAAAAGTACCATTGAAATTAAAAGTAAAATAGCAACAAGTAAGCCCAAAATGATTTGAGCCACACGCATGATAAAGCCAATAACTCTTCCTGCTACGGTGTAATCGCCAAATAAAGGCACAAACAAAAGTCTGATATTTAGGGTAAAAGACATGGCATGATTTGCCAGTACCAAAATCCTTTTTAGGACAACAAAAATTCTTTTAGGGGCTTTCCAAATCCACCATAAAAACGGCTCTATAAAAAGATATGGCAGATTTTGCATATCACTAGCATATCAAGTGCGTATTTGGTTTACAAACTTTTTTATAACTCCCCCAAAGGCATATCCAATTGGAATGTAAAAAAAGAAGAGCAAAGATAAAGGAGAAATTAAAAATTTTATAACATAACCTAAATAGGGCAAAACAAAGACCACTTTTCCCTTTATATCGTGCGAACTAACCAACATATTATCCAAAAACTCATTTGCATCCCCTTTGGTTTTGTAAAAATTTTCCCATCCAACCTTTTCAATTTCTACTACTCTATGCGTCACCAAAGATCCTTTTTCTGTTTTATATGTAATCACTTCGCCTTTTCTTGCTGTTGTCTCTGTGCCTACAAGAACAAGCGAACCTTGCGGAATTTTTGGCTCCATTGAACCCGTTGTTACAAGAAGGGGAGAATACTCAGTAAAGAAAAACCAACCCCCAATAAGAAGCAATGACAAAAATAAAATGTAAATGTACTTATTATTTTGCATAAAAAATCTAACTAATCTACTTCAGGGTAATTCATGTCGGCCGCCATGATTTACCCTAACTACCTAAACACTCTTAAATCCCCGTAGCATCAAACGAAAAGTCAAATAGTATCCCAGCTCCCTGACTTGCAGGCGAAATTGAAGGGGAAGTAAATCGAAGTACCAAGGTTCTTACCTCTCCCTGTGGCAAGAGACCCAAGTTAAATCCAATCGTATTCCACTTTACAACAGTCTTGTTTCCATCCAGCGAGTTCTGCTCAAATTCTTCCTGTTGAGGAATCCCATCTTCATTGGTATCCACCCAATCAAACATTTCCACAAAAATCACCTGTCTTAACTCCGCGGGATCATTAATAGTTTCATAAGTAGCCCTACTAGACAAATTTAGATCCCCAGTACCATTATTGTAGATTTGCACCACATAATCCTCATGCCAGCCAGAATAAATGTTGGCAAAAGTTGGACCAGGTTTACTGTCTACCAAGTTTAAAGGATCTAGCCCGCCATTATATACATCCAAAAGCTTTATATCCGAGCTTGCAACCGACATGGTAGTCCCAGCAAAATTTGCCTTGTCAGTAAAGGTAGCAAAAGTTACTCCCAAGGTAAGTAGAACTAACAACACCAATGAACCATAAACATAAAACGATTTTTTCATTTATTTTCACCCCCTTTCTTATTAGAACTTAATAAACCCAAAGTTTTTAAACTGCAAAAGGTGTGCTCTGTAACAATTACATGGTCTATAAAAACAATTCCTGCACAAACACAAGCTTCTGCCAATCGTCTAGTAAAATTTATGTCCGCATCACTAGGACTTATCTCCCCCGAAGGATGGTTATGCACCAAAACTATAGAAACCGAATCATTTAATAAAGCACACCTCAAAATTTCCCTAGAATCAGCCAAAGACTGATCAAGAGTCCCCAAAGATACAAGAGAAAGCTTTAAAAGCCTATGCCGCAAATCTAGACAAAGCACATATAGGCATTCCACCTTTTTTCCTATAATATAAGGCCTCATTAAGGAATAAACCGCTTCTGGGTTATCCATTTTGGGTTTGTGCAACTCTTGAGCTAGGAGACTTCTTTTACTAAGCTCTCCTACTGCCCGAATGCTACAAGCTTTGGCTAAACCCAAATACTTAACCTTATTTAGCTTATTTAGATCCGCATACAAAAGACTTTTTACACCTCCAAACTCTCCCAGCAGCCCTTGCGAAAGGTCCAAAGCACTAAAACCCGGACCTCCCGAACCCAAAATCACAGCTAATAGCTCCGAATCAGCAAGAGATTCTGGCCCGTATTTTATCAATCTTTCCCGCGGACGGTCATTACAAGGAATCTCTTGTATCTTGTGAGACATATATATATTTTACTGACTTGTTATGAAAATTGGAATAATGTATATTCTATTTAGAGTAGAATTTTGATTTTTTAATATGCCCAGAAACCCTGGTAGAGAAATAAAAAAGCTTAGAAAAGAATTAAATATTTCCCAACTTAGATTTGCGGAAAAAGTTGGTATATCGGGAAAAACTATTTCAGCTTATGAAAGCGGGAGAATAATTCCTCCATTAAAAGTAATGGAAAAAATTGCTAAAACTTATAATTTTGATTTTGAGGAGCAACAAAAATTAATGACTGCAAATAAGGTTTTAGAGACAATAAAAAATATTAGAGAGCAATTAAAGGATATTGAGAAAAGTCTCAAAATATAGAAGCCCTTAAAAACTTATCTCTTGGAATATTGAGGAGCTTTTCTAGCTTTTCTTAACCAATATTTCTTTCGTTCCACCATTCTAGAATCTCTGGTTAACATGCCATTTTTTCTCAAGTTTTCAGCATTCTCTTCGCTTAAATTAGCCAAAGCCCAAGAAATTCCATGGACTACAGCTTCCAATTGAGCAGATTTCCCAGATCCTTGCACTTTTATGCTTAAATCGTATTCCTTTAAAGGATTTGTTATACCCAATAAGTTAAAAGGTCTTTTCCAAGATTGTTTATCAAAAGCTAAATCAGAAAAATATTCTTCTATGGGCATCTCATTAACCACGGCATCCCCAGCTTTTTTATTTAAAAATACTCTAGCAACAGCAGTTTTTCTTCGTCCTGTTCCTGTAATTAATTCTTGTTTATCTTTTTTAGGCATTTATTTTGCTTCCTTTCCTACCTCTTCATGAGCAGTTTCAACTTGAGCGGCTTCCACATGAGCCAACTGCGCCTCATGCTTATGATTCTCATCAGCATAAATATACAAATTAGCCATTCTATCCTTTAACATCTTATTCTGAGGTAACATTCTCTGTACTGCTTTTCTAATAGGCTCTGTTGGCTTCTTTTTTAGCAACTCACCTAATCGAATTTCTTTTATTCCCCCTGGGAATCCAGTGTGCCAATAATAAACTTTAGATTCCATTTTATCGTTACTAACGCTTATATCAGCTGCATTTATGACCACAACTTTATCGCCAGTATTTACATGAGGTGTGTAATCAGATTTTTCTTTGCCAATAAGCTTTTTAGCTATTTCTGTAGCTACATCTCCTAGGACTCGGTTTTTAGCATCAATTACATGCCATCCGGTAGTAATAGTGTTTTTATTTGCCATGTAGGTTCTATTTGTAAAATTCATAGGTTATTTCTCTTCAACAAAGGATATTCTAGCTAAACTAGAATTATCTCCTTCTTTATTTCCGACTCTTACTATTCTTGTATATCCACCTTGTCTATTTTTATATTTTGGAGCAATTTCATCCATCAATTTTCTAATAGACTCTTCGGTTGTTAAGTGAGATCTTAAATATCCAAGTAAACTTAATTTGTCTGCTTTTTTATTTGCCTTGGTTACCAAGTTTTCAATGTAAGGCCTAACATATTTTGCCTTTGCCACCGAAGTTACTATGCTCTCATTTTTAATTAAATCAGTAGCTAAATTCTTTCTCAAAGCCTTTCTGTGTGCGGTATCTCTACTTAATGATTTTGTTACAACTCTATGTCTCATAAGTCCAAATAGCTTTTAGTTAGAAGCCTCCTCAATTAATCTTAGTAATTCTTCAATAGACTTTTGGCCAACATTTTTAATATCTAGCAAATCATCTTCTGTCTTGCCCAATAAATCGTTCATGGTTAAAATATTAGCTTTTTTAAGAGCATTTATTGTCCTTGTTGGAAGGGGCAATTCATCAACGGGGGTGGAGTCAGCATCCGCTGAAACAGCTTCTTCATCCACTTCTTCCAAAATTTCCTCTGTCATTCCTTTAGGAGTTTCATCCCAAATTACCAAGCGTTCAAAAAATCCTTTTATAAGCTTTGCACTTGCAATAACTGCTTCTTTAGGAGAAACACTTCCATCGGTTTCAACGGTTAAAACTACTTTATCTAAATCTATAGACTTGCCAAATCTTGCGTCTTCTACTTCATAAGAGACTCTTAAAACTGGAGTGTAAAGCCCGTCTAGCATTATTACGCCCACTTTAGAGCTTTCTCTCTCTTCCGAAGGTGAATAACCATATCCAGATTCAATTAGGAACTCCATTTCTAGCTTTGTGCCTTTTTTAGTGATTGTAGCTATAGGGGCATCTTTGTTTACAACCTCTAAATCAGAAGAGCATTCAATTTCTTCCGCAGTTACTAAACCCTCCTTTGAAACGGAAAGTGTTGCAACAACAGACTCCTTGGAATAGTTCTTAAATCTAATGTTCTTTAGGTTCAAAGTAATAGCAACAATATCCTCTTTTACACCTTCTATAGTGGAAAATTGATGATCAGCACCTTTTACGGTTACTTGTGTTATTGCAGAACCCTCCACCGATGTAAGCAGGACTCTTCGGAGAATATTCCCTACTGTATGCCCATACCCTTTTGGAAGGGGCTCAAAAGCAAATACTCCGTGGTTAGCAGTTTCTTTAATTGTACTTATTTTTAAATCTATTGGCTTTACCATTTTTAAAATACCTTTCTCCTACTATCTAGAGTAGAAATCTATAATTTGCTGTATCTCAAAGTTTTCATTGAAGTCCTCTATTACGGGGTCTCTCTGAACTTTAACATATTTTTCCTTTACATTAGCACTAATCCATTCAGGTAGGACAAATCCTTCTCTTAAATGAACCTTAGAAAAATCTTCGGGCTTTAACACATCACCTGCTTTTACATTGTAAGAGGGGCTTGTTACTTTTTTATCATTAACCGTAAAGACTCCTGCTCTTATTAATTGCCTAGCTTGAGGGCGAGATAAAGCAAATCCACTTCTATAAACTAAATTATCTAAACGAAATTCTAAAAGTTTATATAAGTTTTCACCAGAAACACCAGAAATATTTAAGGCCTTGCTCACATAATTTCCAAATTGGCTCTCTAAAACACCGTAAATTGACTTTGCTTTTTGCTTTTCCTTTAATTGTGCAGAATATTCAGAGCTTCTTCCTCTTCTACGAGAATTTCCATGTTGACCTGGAGCATAAGGGCGCTTATTCATGGCACATTTCTCACTATCGCATCTTGTACCTTTAAGATTAAGCTTTACGCCCATTCTTCTACATATTCTACATTTTGGTCCTGTTACTCTTGCCATATTTTAAACTCTTCTAATCTTTTTGGGACGGCATCCATTGTGAGGGATGGGTGTGACATCCGAAATTGATACAACTCTTAAACCTGCTGTCTTTAAAGACTTAATAGCGGAGATTCTACCATATCCAGGGCCTTTAACAACAACAGAGACTTCTTCCATACCTCCGGAGACTGCTTTTTTAGCAACATCTTCGGCTGCGGAAGCAGCTGCAAATGGGGTGGATTTTCTAGAACCCTTAAATCCTGATGCACCAGCACTTCCTGAAAATAAGGCATTTCCATCAGGATCAGTAATTGTCACTATAGTGTTATTAAATCCTGCAAAAATATAAA
>CAZHSR010000031.1:0-10242 GCA_964535155.1 uncultured Candidatus Saccharibacteria bacterium | reverse complement strand
GAAGTTTTTATGCCTTCCAAAAGTAAGTTTCTTCTAATAAATTCTATTTCCGCTTCCTTTTGTTGTCGCTTTTCCCAAGAATTTAAAATAACGCTAATCTCAGAAATGGCCTTAACATGCTCAATAGAAGCAATATTTTGAAGGATTTTGTTTGTAATTGTGTATTCGGGAATAAACATAGATTATTTGGGCTTAAGTTTGCCGTAAATAATTCTCGCACAATTCCCGCAAACGGTCTAGTTGGTTTGTGTTTCTGCTTTAGTGGAGGTGTTCTGATGAAGTTTTGGAATAAAAAACCTCTTAGAGAAGAATCTCTCCAAGAGGTTTGTTCGGGCGAAGGATGTTAGACTTCTGGGGGCATGGTCAGCCCTTTTGCCTGTGCCCCGATACTCCATCCCTTTTTTTGAAGTTTTTCAGAGCAGTCTCTGCAGACTTCTTTCCGCTTCTTTCCCTTTTCCATGATGAAGATTCCATCGAGATTGGTTGTTGACTTTCCGCACTTCTCACAAATGATTGTTGCCATCTTTTTCCTCCTAAGCTAAAAGGTTAAAATACTCACCTATAGTATCAAATTTTTAGGGTTTATGCAATCTATGTTTGGTGAAAACCCCTATAGGTAGATATTTCTGGCTGTATTTTCCTCTTTTTCCTCAGTACTAGTAACAACTGTCTGTTGCCCCCCAATTACCCCCTCCAATGCCTTCTGGTGGTTTCCATCCAGCTCTGAAAAGATGTCATCCAAGAGCAAAACAGGCTTGTCCCCCAATTTCTTTTCCAAATAAGTCAGTTCGCAAAGTTTTAAGCCCAGTATCAAAGTCCTTTGCTGCCCTCTGGAAGCATATTTTGAGTAATCTTGTCCTTGTCCGTACTCAACCGATGTAAACATGAAATCGTCTCTATGGGGACCAATAAGAGTTGTTGCAGAGGCAATTTCCCTGCCTTGATATGACGCCAACTTCTCTTCCAAAGCAGGATTTATTAAGTATTTTACTGTTGTTTCAATGTTTGGATCCACTTTTTGCACTATGCCATTTATATTTTCATTTAAGTACTCAAAAAACTCTTTTCTCTTTTCCTGAAGAGCTTTTCCGTGTTTTATTAATCTTTCGTTCCAAAACTTGAGTTGAGCAAAACCTGTACTCGTTTCCCTAATTGTTTCCAAAACCTTATTCCGTTGCCTTTTAACCTTTGTGTAATCGGTTAAGTTTTTTTTGTACTCATCATCTCCTTGTGAAAGCAAAATGTCCAAAAAGTCTCTTCGTTGGGAAGGGCCATTTACAAGCAAATTCATCTCCAATGGTGAAAACAAAACAGTATTAAAATTATTTGAAAGTGCCCCTATTTTTACTGGTTTTCCATTTATTTTTGCCGTTTTTGAAGATTTATTTCCCTCTACTGAAAGCTTTTGAATCATAACGCCTATTTTTAAATCAGACTTTTCTCCGTTTTTAGCATCTTTTTCTACTTGACCCTTTACTGTGGCAGATTCCTCATTGAAATTCACTACTTCCTTATCAAATCCTGCTTTAAAGCCTTTTCCTGTGGAAAGCAGATTTATTGCTTCAATAATATTTGTTTTACCAGAGCCGTTTTCCCCAGTAATTAGCGTAGTTTCACTGGAAAATTCCAGTTTTAGGTTTTTATGATTCCTATAATTTGTAAGTTCCAATTGCTTTATAAACATTTTATTTGTCGGGAAATAATTTATCTTTTCCGTCAATTTTAGGTTGGCAGTTTGGGCAAAAGTATGAATTTCTTCCACTTATTTTGACGGTTTCTACTTTGGAATTGCACTTGGGACAACTTTTTTTATTATAAATTTGCAAAGTGGCCTGGTTTCTTCCTTTTTTACCAAAGACATCTATAAACATTTCATCGTCAAGTGTAGTACCTCGGTTGGAGATGCCGTTTTGAATAACTTTTCTAATAGACTGTAAAAGCAATTCCGCTTGTTCTTTAGAAACCTCTTTAGTTCTTGTTTCTGGTTGTACCCCAGACAAAAAAAGAGCTTCTGTAGCATAAATATTACCCAATCCACTGATTTTGTCCTGCTCCATAAGAAAATTCTTAATTTTAGTGTCTTTTTTTTGTAAAATCTCTGCAAATTTTTTAGGACTTAACTCTTCCGAAAGGGGATTAATTCCATGCTTATCCTGTAATTCTTTATATTCCTTCTCATTAAGAAATCTTACCTTTCCAAATATGCGCATATCTCTGAAAGAAAGGAAAAAACTTTTATTTGGAGTTTCAATTTCAAAACACACTCGTTCCCATTTCAAAGGCTTCTCTGACTTTTTCACCAAGACCTGCCCCGTCATTGCCAGATGAATATTTAAATATCCAGAATCTGTTTTAATAATAATGTTTTTTGCCACCTGACTAATATCCAGCACTTTTGCTCCTTCTAAATTTTGCACAGCCACATCATTAGAAGGCAATAACCTGTAATTCTCCCTTGGAATTACCTTTTTTATAACAGCACCCTTAAGAATTTTTTTCAAATCTTGTGTAATTGTGTAAACTTCAGGAAATTCTGGCATGTTCTTCCCACTTTACTTTTACAAAATTGGAAAATTCCTCTTGAAATTTTTCCTTTGTAAAGTTTTTAGCGTAATTAATCATTCTGTCACTGTTGTAAGTATTTTTATCAATTTTCCCTTGGAAGGTTTTAACCGCTTCAATAAGCGTCTCTAATTCCAAAGAGTCAAAGAACATTCCAGTTATGCCTTCTTTAACATTTTCCAAAGCCCCTCCCGATTTGTGGGCAAGAACAGGCTTTCCAACAGACATAGCCTCTAACGGCACAATTCCCCAATCTTCATCTACAACTGGATTTATTAACCCTTTTGAATTAGCAAGAACCTCGTATTTTTTCTCATCAGAAACTTTACCCAAGAAAGTAATATTTTCTTTAGCCATTTTCCTTAGCCTCTTTTCTTCTGGGCCTGTCCCCATTACAACAAGCTCCCATCCCAAAAAATTAAAAGCAGAAATTAGCGCGTCCAGGTTTTTATATGCCGCTAGCCTTCCAAGAGTGCAAAAATATGGTTTTTGAATCACATCGTTACTCCTTTTAACATCTTGTGCTATCTCTACAGGAGGATGTATCAATTGAGCATGTCTTCCATAAAACTTTTTTATTCTTGCTCTTGTAGTTTCGGAATTTGCCACTAAAAAATCCGGTCTTTGCCCTGCACAATAATCCCAAAGTCGTAAAAAGTGATCTAAAACCCCAATGACAGGCTTATAAAACCATTTGTATCTTGCTGGACTTTCCACGCTGTAGTGATAAAGAAACCTTGGGGGAGTGTGAATATAACTAATATGTAGCTGATCTGGTTTTGTTAAAACGCCTTTTGCCCAGGAAGCCGAATCAGAAATTACAATGTCATATTGGTCTAAATTAAAGTTTTCAAATACCAAAGGCATTAAAAACGATAAATGTTTAGTAAAAAGCTTAAATACTGGACTCTTTGGTTGAATAATTCTCCTTTTTGTAATGCTCTCTGGAAGATTTTTAGCAGAATAAATCCCTGTATAGATAGGTGCCTCAGGGAAAATTTCTAAAATGGCCTCCAATGTTTTTTCCGCACCTCCGTATTGAAGAAGATACTCATGCACAAGTGCAACTTTTGGTTTTTGCATAAATATATTATATCAGTTTGACCTTACACTTTCCTTAATCTATGCTGTTTGTATGCAATTAATTTCTAGAGATTCCGTCTTATGGGCATACTTAGAACCTGATTTACAAGGTCTTCTAGCCGATGGTGAGCATTTATTAGATTTAGTTCGTGAGGAAGACAAAGGTACTACCGATTTTTCTTATTTAGTTTTCCCAATTTCCAAGGCTTATGAAGGTTTTTTAAAAAAATTATTTATGGATACAGGCGTTATAAACGAAAAAGATTATTATGGTGACGAGGTCCGTATTGGAAGGATCTTAAGCCCAAATTTTAGGAAGGCAAATTTTAAGCTTTTTAAAAAAATCTGTTTAAGAGAATCCGCTGCCGAAGATGCGTCCGGCGAAGATTTGGCAGACAGACTTTGGGGGGTTTGGCACATTGGAAGGAATCGCGTTTTTCATTATTTTCCCCATAATTTTAGGCGATTGAATTACAGTGAGGCTTTGGAAATTATTCACAGGGTTGTTTCCCAAATGGAAGAGGCTGTGCTGGTTTGTTCTTTGGCGGATTCTAGTTTGTCTGGTGTTACTGCAGTAAAAAGTATTGTCGGTTGAGGTATAATCCCTTTAATGACAGTTTCCACAAGTAAAAAAGAAAAATATAAAATAGCTGTAGGCCTTAGTGGAGGAGTTGACTCTGCAACTACCGCAATGCTTTTAAAAGAGCAAGGTCACGATGTAACCGGAGTTTATTTACAATGTTGGGAACATAATGGCCCTGGATGCAGTGGAGACCCAGCAAGAGCTGATGCTGTAAAGGTAGCTACTCATTTGGGTATAAAGTTTCATCATTTGGACTTTATAGAGCCTTATAAAAAGGAAGTCATTGATTATTTTTATAAAGCTTATGAATCTGGTTTAACTCCTAACCCTGATATTTTATGTAATACGGTTATAAAATTCGGCCTATTTTTAAATTGGGCTTTGGAAGAAGGTTTTGATTATATTGCAACAGGTCATTATGCTCGGGTTTTCCATGAAGCAGGAGTTTCTAACTTGTATTCCGGGACAGATCCTTCAAAAGATCAGTCTTATTTTTTGTATAGATTAAATCAGGACCAACTTTCCAAGGCACTTTTTCCACTAGGAGAAATGTCAAAAAAGGATGTGAGAACTTTAGCAAAAGAAAAAGGTTTACTTGTCCATGATAAACCTGACAGCACAGGAATTTGTTTTATAGGTGATGTTAACATCCAGGACTTTTTGAAGGAGAGATTACAGCCAAAAGAGGGAAGCGTTGTAACAGTAGAAGGCGAAAAGATAGGTAAGCACGAAGGGATTTGGTTTTACACTATTGGGCAACGCCATGGTTTTGAAATAACCAAATATATGGGAATTCCTTTGTATGTAGTTGGAAAGGATGTTGAAAAAAACGAGTTGATTGTTGGTCCTATTAAACAGGCTTATAAATCTGTTTTTGAGGTAGGGGAATTGCATTGGATTTCTTCTGTTCATGATTCCTCTTTGGAGGTTTTGGTTCGGGTTAGGAATTTGGGTGAATTTAATTCCTGTAAAATCGAATCTTTGCAGGAAAACTTAATTAATGTATCTTCAGAAAAAGAGATATTTGGGGTTGCCCCTGGCCAAAGTGCCGTTTTTTACACAGAGACCCCAAAAGGCTTGCAAGTTTTGGGTGGTGGAATTATTAGTTAATTATTCCACAGTGATTTGTGTTCCATATATAAACATTGTCTTCTTAAGTTTATTTTGAGTATCAATTCTTACCCAATCCACTCTTAAAGGTTCTGTCAATCCATTATCTCCAACAGATCTATATCTTAGTTGTACAATTCCTTCTTGTTCTATATAAAAGGGTTGGGTATATTCCTGCCAGAATTCCCCAAATAATGAGTACAAAATTTCCCCTTTATTACCATTGTCCATTTCTACTAAGGGATATTCTGTAAACCAATGATCTATTTTATTTCCAACATAAGTAACTGCTGTATGAGGATATTCTGTAACTAAAGTTTCCCCAAATACGGCAAACTCGCTTATCTCATCTGTTTGGGCCTCCATTACTAAATTCTCCATATCAAAAACCGATGTAAGCTTATCCCAAGCCATTGTTGCCTTATTAAAATGATATATAGCCAATGTATCCCAATTTATGTCCTGAAGGTTTTCTATTGTCAAGGCTACTCTGATTGTTATGAAATCTTTTAAATCCGAGATTTTTTCTCCAATCCCACTTTCCGCAGTTATGGAAAGGCCTGTGTTATCAATGTATTTTAAGTTTTTCTCTGGAGAAGTTGGGGGAGTAATGTACGCCAAATGAAATGCCAGAGGGATATTATATGTATTTGAGGGGATGTAAAGGTTTATGTTATTTAAATCCACAAGTAAAGGATTTCCCGCAAAAGCTTTTTTAATTCCATCCAGTGAGATTTCCTCTTTCCATAAATATTTGCTTGCTGTTCCAGAGTAAGTACCCGTAACATCCTCCCAATCCAGAAGGGCAAAGGGATCATATTTTTGATCATTTCTCCATCCAAAGGGATCCATAAGTCTTGAGGGGTGCATAAGATACCAAATACCCCCTTCATAGTTGGGCCGATATACTTGAAAATGTAAATGAGGCCCTGTTGTATTACCTGTCATTCCAACCTTTCCAATTACTTCCCCTTCTGAAATGGGTAAGTTTTTTTCCCAACTTTGGGCTTTTAGTCCTTCAATTTGCAAATGCATATAAACGGTCCTATATCCATTTGGATGATCTATATATAAAGTATTTCCACAAGAAGGACAATAGAGGCCACTGATAAGTCCATCCGAAGGCGCAAGGATTTCTGTTCCATAGGGAAGTGCAAAATCGTATCCGTTATGTGAGGAGTAATAAATTTCTGGTTCTTTTCCTTCTTGGCCTAAAAAGTTAAGGGTTTTGTCTGCTACCTCTTTTGGTTCTGTAAAGAAAGGATAACCCAAAAAGGGGTATTCGTGGTCAAAAAAGGAAGTTATCCTGTTTAAAATGTCATTTGGTTTTTGGCCAGTCCATAAATTTCCCAGAAAAGGGTCTTTTTCTCTTATGAATTCCACATGTTTTTTGTAAATGCCTTTATTTGGGACAAGCAAAAATAAGTAGGGAGTTGTACCAAATTGCCCTGTCATTCTGCAAAAAGATTTATTTGAAAATTCTGTAAAACCTGTAGGAGTCCAGATTTTCCCTTGATTTGCGGATTTATAAATATTGATCTCATTGGATTCCTTCTCCTGAGTGGATGCATAAAAATTTGTACCCATCTTGTATATGGAAAGTACTTTTCGATCGTCCTTGTATAAGTCGGGCGTTAATCCCGATATAGTTTTAAAATCTTTTGAAGTTATGATTCCTAAGTATTGTGTTGCTACATACAAAAGATCCGCAAATTCCAAAAAGTCATGTACTCCAACTATATCCCACAGCTCTTCTCTTTCCCAAGTTAGTCCGTTGTCTTTGGAACTAAAAAAGCGTCCGATGCCCCCATATGTCTTTATGAAAATGATGCTGTCCAAAATGAATATATCTTCTACTCTATATATAGGTTCGTACTCTTCCCCTATGGATAAAGGGATGTTTTGCCAGTCATTGCCGTTATTTGTTGATATCCAAAGTCCTTCATTAAAGGTGCCCAGTAAAATAGTTTTTTTTGTTACCCCTATGCTTTTTGCAGGTAAATTTGGTCCGATGTGTTGCCAGGAATCTCCCCAGTCGCTACTTATGTAAAGCCCTGCTGGCTTTTCTGGAGTGGCGTAAAAAGTTGTGGCGTATATTTTTTCTTCAAAGTAAAAAATATCGGTTACGCCTAGATTTTTAAGTCCTAATTTTTGCCAAGTGGACCCATTGCTATTTATTGGAGAAAAGTAAATTCCGTTGTAAGGCAGTTCCCAATAATTTGTATTTAATTCTCCCGCAAAAAGTCCCATTGGAGTTGTTTCTATAGAAGTGATATTCGGGTTCATTAAACCCGATTCTTGCCATTGGGTTTCGGCAGAAACTGAGGGGATATTTCCTAGGAAGAATAATAAAAGTATCGACAGAACAAGCTTTCTTAATATTGGTAGTAAAAACATTTTTTTATTTTCCAAGACATTTGCAAAAAATCAATAGGTATTATTCTATTTAGAATAGAATATTGGTATAATTTGGTCGTAATGATTTCTTTGTCTGAGATGCAAAAATTAAATAATGACTTAACCTTGGAACAGATTGAGGGAATTTTGTACCTAATTTATAGTGAAAAGGGGTTGACTAACGCCGAATTAATAAGAAAAACCGGTCTTCCTAAAGAGACTTTACGAAGATTTAAATCTTCTATTTCGGATCTTTTAGTTGAGCCAGATTCTGACAACATTCTATTTAAACAAGAATTTTGGTCAGATTTGGAAAAAATGAACTTAAGTCCTCATAAATGGTGTCTATTAGAATATTCGGATGAGCTTTTGGCACAACAATTAAGAGGAATACGTAAGGAATATTTCTTAGAGCCAAAGAGAGAGTTTGATCAGTTTTTTGCAACCGAAGAGACTTCCGTGGCAAAAGTTAAGGTGATAAAGGACAGAAGTGGTATAAAGGGTAAAAGAATTGCTCTTTTGGGCGACGATGACCTTCTCTCCGTTGTCTTTGGACTATTAGGAGATGAGTACGCCCAAATAACTGTTTTTGACATAGATAAAGATATAATAGATACCATAGAGAAAATCTGCAGAGATAAAGGATTTACAAACATAAAAACGGAATGCTTTGACGCTCGAAAATCCCTTCGCCCCGAGTTTATTGGAAGGTTCGACCTTTTTGTAACTGACCCTCCGTACACTTACAATGGGCTAAAGCTCTTCTTGGACCAAGGATTATCCTTGTTAAGTACGACAAATAGCGACATTTATCTTTATTATGGAAATAGCTTTAAAACGCCAGAAAAAACCTTGCAAATACAAGAGCTAATTTCAAAATATAATCTGTTAATAAAAGACAAAATAGAGAATTTTGCCCAGTATTACGGCGCAGAATCCATCGGTAGTGCTAGTTCTTTATATATATTGCATACAACACCAAGTACTAAATCCCCACAAGACAGTAAAATCACAGATATTTATACTTATCAAAAGGCAAATTATGGAGAATTTCCTTATGTGGAGCATTATGTCTTTAAACTTTATGATGTGCCTCAATCTATAGTCAAGTCAAAGTCTCAATTACAGCAAAGTCTGGGAAAATTCTGTCAGTATCATAAATTAAAAGTTATGAATACAGAAATTACCCGATTCCCAGGAGGAGGCTTTACATTCAACTACACTTTAGCCAGCTCAAATTTAACTGTGCATACTTGGCCAGAATTAAAAGCTCTTCATTTTGTTTTAGTAACTTGTTCTCCTGTTCAAAAGACTGAGAAACTTTATGACAACTTGTCTCTTTTGTTTAAAACGGATAAAATAGAAATAGAGAAGATAGAATAAACTCAAAAATAGGAGGTTGAGATGACCCGAATTTACATTGTTTCAAGAGCCAAAAGGCAGGTACGCCTTGTTTATCCAATAAGACAGGAACCTGTTTCAGGTGACCAATATAGCAGGATTCTCAATGAAGCCGACATTTTGGGGGTGAGATACGGAGACACTTACTCTCTTCGAACTGGAAAAACAGATCTTTCACTAGGAGATTCTCCAGATACTTATCCTGAGCTGATAGCGTTTTGTACAGAAAAGCTGGGGCATTCTCCCGAAATAATCTGTGTGGAGTGAGCTATCGAAGCTCTCACAGTTGTATATCACTGTGAGAGCTTTCTTTTTTAACAGGTTGCCCTTCAATAAAAGTATTGACTTAATAACTTATACTTGGTATCTTGCTTAATGCTAGTTGCCTAGAGCAACTTGTTTAGTTCTTTGAAAATTTATAAAAAGTTCAAAATGCTAACCACATTTTGAGCACAAGTTTAAGTTCTGTCTGGACTTAAACAGGAGTCCAAAATGCTAATTGCATTTTGGCCACAAGTTTAAGTTTCTTTGAAACTTAAACAGAGCAAAGCCTTTAGATTCTTGGTAAAAATGGTTTCATCATTTCACCTCGAGTGACTAAAGGCAAAAAGAATGTTTTTTTGAGAATTTGATCCTGGTTCAGGATTAATGCTAGCGGCGTGCCTAAGGTATGCAAGTCGAACGGATTTCACATTGTCTAGCTTGCTAGACGCCGTGAAATTAGTGGCGAACGGCTGAGTAATATATAGGAATCTACCCCTAACTTGAGGATAACTAACTGAAAGGTTAGCTAATACTCAATGTGGAGGAAACTCTAAAGATTTATCGGTTAGGGAAGAGCCTGTAGCCTATCAGCTAGTTGGTGGGGTAAATGCCCACCAAGGCTATGACGGGTACCGGACCTGAGAGGGTGTACCGGCAGAGGGGCACTGAGACACGGGCCTCACTCCTACGGGAGGCAGCAATCGGGAATTTTGCACAATGGACGAAAGTCTGATGCAGCGACGCCGCGTGGAGGATGAATGTCTTCGGATTGTAAACTCACGTTAAAAAGCACCGGCTAACTACGTGCCAGCAGCAGCGGTCATACGTAGGGTGCAAGCATT
>CAZHSR010000030.1:0-10320 GCA_964535155.1 uncultured Candidatus Saccharibacteria bacterium | reverse complement strand
TAGGCTTTTAATGCGATGCCCCGAGGAAAAGCCAGTAAGGATTTTGGCTGAATCGTGTTTTGAGGTGGCAAAAACGGATAAGTGTCAGTTGGGGTTGTTTGAGGGGTGGGGGGATGGGGAAGGCAAGAGACCCTTGCGAAGGAAAGCATCACAACAAAAAGAGCTAGAAAAAACTATTGACAAAATAAACCAAAAGTTTGGAGACATGACCGTCTCATCGGCTGAGTTGCTAAAGGTAAAGTCTTTTGCGCCTGATAGGATTGGGTTTGGGAAGGGGTAGAAGAAAATGAAGTTTTACTTAGTAAGGTAAAAAAGATATAATACCTGTACTATTATCCCAACAGTAAAGGAGGCGAAATGCCAAGGATAAGGGTTTTCTATCAATCGAGATATACAGATGTTCCAATGACACGGGTAGCTCAATTCTTTCTGGAACAGGGAATAAACCCACATAGGCAAGAAGTAGTTCTTTCAATATCACGGGTATTTGACTACACTGTTCCAGAGGAAAACTTAGGGCAATTTGAGGAACTCCTGGACGCCATTCCAGGGGTACGCATGCATTTGAGAGTTTGAAAATCTGAATACAAAGGGAGGGGCGCCCAAAAAGCAAACCTCCTTTCTTTTTTCTAACACCAAAACAAAAAAATGTATAATAAAACTATGAACAAAGTCCCACAAGAACTTCAAGCACTATTTCCTAGTACACAAATCCAAAACCTAGACGCACAAAAAGATAAAAACTACATTATTCAAACACTACTTAAAAATTCCACTTTAGACGGCTGGAAATGGATGATAAAAGAATATTCTTCGGCGGACATTGCGGAAACAGTAAAAAATTCAAGGGTTTTAACTCCAAAAGAAACGCATTTTTGGTGCTATTATTTAGGTATTCCACAGAAAGAAGTTTTATGTTTAAACAAAGACTTACAGAAAATGCCAAGAACATCTTGGGCTTATTAAAACAAGCTACTCCAAAAGGTAGTTATATCGCGGGAGGAACGGGTCTAGCTTTATGGCTAGATCACAGAAATTCTTATGATTTGGATATTTATTCACCAACAGAATTTTCTGTAGAGGAACTTTCAAGAAACTTTGAATTTAAAATCCCAGATTTTCAATTAATTTCCACTTCTTGGCAAACAATTCACGGAAAATCTAAAGATACGGAAGTCAGCCTTTTCTTTTATCCTTATAAACTCCTTAAAAAAACTGAGCCATTTTTGGATTTTGAGGTAGCATCCATTGAGGATATAACTGCCATGAAATTGGAAGCAATTGCTGGAAGAGGCTTAAAAAGAGACTTCTTTGACTTATATAAAATCATGCAATTTAAAGGATGGGATTTAAAGGCTATTTTAGATTTGCATGAAGGGAAATACCTAAGAAAGGGAAGTTTTACACCCCATCTTTTGAGATCCTTAACTTATTTTGAAGATGCGGAACATACAGCCGAAAGAGCCACGGAGGTGGAAAAGGAATGGGAGGAAATTAAGGGCTTTTTTGTAAAAACAGTAAATAGGGAAGCAATAGATATAATTTGCGATTAATTCTCCTTAATATAAAAGTACCTTCCTACCGACTTTCCTTGCCAACCCCCCAAACCTCCTGTAGTATTTAAAAAATGCCAGGAAATTACTCCAGAAATAAAGGTCGTAGATTAGAACAAGAGCTTGTCAATATCCTTAAAGACAACAAAATAGACGCACAAAGAATTAGCATGGTAGAAACTGGTCGCATTTTAAAAGGTGACCTGTTAGTTAATAAAAAATGGGCTGCCGAAGTAAAAGGTGGAACTCAAGTGCCAAAATTTATTTATGACGCCATGAAAGAGGGCGAGGAGGTTTTGTTTATGAAAAGGGATCGTCAAAAATGGAAGGTTTGTGTTGACATTGATTGGTTTTTGGAACATCTTACTATTTAATTAAAGGCATTTGTCATAATTGTCATATTTATCAGAAGTGTCCTTAACGAGAAGTGTCCTCGGTGAGAAGTGTCCTTAAAAAATTATGAAAGACGAACAACTCATCCCAATAATAATCAACCAAAATCAAGAAGCGTTTTCTGAAATTGTTGATCGCTATCAAGCAAAACTTTCCCGTTATATCAGCCATTTAGGCCATAACGATTCTGCCACGCAAGATATTTTACAAAAAACCTTTATAAAAGCCTTTACTCACTTAAAAGGGTTTGACACCAGTAAAAATTTTCCAGTTGGATCTACCGAATTGCCCACAATGAAGCCGTTAATCATTTTAACGCCAACAAAAAAATCATAAATCTTTCCGCCTTGAACTTTGACATTTTTGCAACAATAAAATCCGGCATCGCCCTTCCAGAAAAAGAAGCAGAAAAAGTAGAGTTTAATACTTCGGTTGAAACCTGTTTAAACGAAATTTCGTTAAAATATAAAGAAGTGTTAGTTTTATATTATCTTGAAGGGAAAAAATACGAGGAAATATGTTCTATACTTAAAATACCTGTGGGGACAGTTGGCATCAGAATGGCAAGGGCGAAAGAAAAGTTGAAGGAGATTTGTATCAATAGTGGTGTAGTATATAAATAAAAACATGGAATTAAATATGGATTTAAAGCAAAATATAATGGAAAAAATTTCGGGAAGGGAAGTGAAAATGCTCCCAAGGGCTTACTTTATTGCCGGAAATGTGTTCTTGGTTATGGGGATAGCGCTGGGATTTTTGATAACAAGCCTATTTTTTAGCCTGCTCTTTTTTAGAATGGAAGCTGGGCGACCCATGGGAATAACGCATTTAAATTGGCTTACCAAAATTCCTTGGGAATATGGGTTGCTAGCTGTTGTTTTCCTAATAATTAGCTTGTTTCTACTAAAAAAGTCAGAAATTGCTTATAAAATAAACTTTTCCGTACTCTTATTGGCAGTGCTTCTTGTCTCAATGATTACAGGATTTTTAATTAAGCAAACAACCCCAACACGAAACCTAATCCGTCGTGTGCCCTACCATCGAAGGGATTATGCGCCACAAAGAAAAAACCTACCACAAAAGCATCTTCCGCGGAGCCCTAAATACCAGCGTAAAACCACGTCGCTTTTGTGACACAAGGACACTTCTCACCCAGAAGTGTCCTCATATTAAAATGAAATAAATTCCTTCCCTTACTTGTAATACATATGTAACAAGTTTTTAAAAGGAGGTGAATACAATGAACAAAAAAATATTATTAAGCTTAGCCACAGGCGCTTTGATAGGAGGGGTCGCATTAAATCTTAATGCTGTGTCCGCCGAAACCGAGCAAACTCCTTTAGGCCCTTTTGGTAACAAATCTCAAGGACAATTTAAGAATATGTCCGAAAATCGATTCGCTAGACATGGATTAGCTTCTAAAGCAGAAATGCTAGGAATTTCGGTGGAAGAGTTGTCAGCAAAAATGGAAACCATGACTTTTTCTGAAATCTTAGAAGAAGCCGGAATTTCTATGGAAAGCTTTCAAGCCAAGAGAACCGAAGAGGCAAAAGCTCGTTGGGCAGAAAGAGGGATTTCACAAGAGGAAATTGCTTCTAGACTGGAACAGCTTAAAACCAGAAGGGAATCTTGTGATGGAGAGGGGACAAATCAATACCAGGGAAGTCCTTTTGGTAAGGGAAGAGGCAAATAAATAGAAATATTTTCCAAGCTTCTCATGGCACTAGACAACCTCAAAACATGACTCAGCGAGACACTCTCTGACATTTGGGGACATTTATTACATTTGTCAGAAGTGTCCTCGGTGAGAAGTGTCCTTAAAAAAAGTGTATAATTTTTTTATGAATAACAAATTTCGAAACCTCACATTCGTATTACTTCTTTCACTCGTGCCACTTTTAACCGCCTGCACAATGCCAAAAAGCATGGATGATGTAAAAAATCTGTTTTCAAAAAAATCACCAGAGGCAGCAAAGGATTCACAACAGGAAAAAGGAAAAGAAAAATCCGCTTTTGCTCCGGCAGAAAAAGGAAATAAGTCTCCATTAGGAAAGCTAGAAGAAATCCTGGGCATGAAAAAAGCTATGGAGTGCACTTACACTTATGAGAATTTAGAAGGGAAAGTCTATACCGATGGGACTAACATGCGGGCGCAGGCAAAAATCCAGATGGGAGAGGATTTAATAGATTCAAACACAATTTATACACCAGAATATCTTTATACATGGATGGAAGGCCAATCCACAGGAACAAAGATTTCCATTAAGGATCTGGAAGAAGTAGATACAACCTCAGAAACCGAGGAAACCCCTATTGCAGCACCAGATTACTTTGTAAACATGGAATATTCCTGTGAGGACAAGGCAATTGAGCCTTCCATGTTTGCACTTCCAGAAGGAGTTGAGTTTACGGAATTAAATATTCCCGAAATGACAGACTTAGTTGAAGGAGTGAATATGTGCGGAATGTGTGATTCCCTTCCAATGGCTTCAGAAGTAGAGGCTTGTAAAACAGAGTTTAATTGTCAGTAAAGACAGTTTTGAAAAGCAAAAAAAATGGATTTGTTAATTTTACCTTTTGATCATAGATCTTCCTTTTCCAAAAATATTTTGGGAATTGAAGGCAAGCCAAATTTAGAACAAGTGGAAGAGATTAAGCGCCTAAAAAACTTAGTATTCAAAGCTTTTCTGCAAGTTAGAAATTCGGTGGAGAGGCCAGAGGAACTGGGAATTCTAGTGGATGAGATGTACGGGACAGAGATTATTGAGAAGGCAAATAGTATGGGCGTGGTTACATCGGTTGGAGTGGAGAAAAGTGGCCAAGAAATTTTTGACTTTGAATACGGACGAAAATTTGCAAAACATATTGAAGGTTTGCAACCCTCTTATGTAAAGGTTTTGGTAAGGTATAATCCTCAAAATGCGAGAGCAAATAAAAAGCAGTTAAAAAGGCTAAAAAAATTAAGCGATTATTGCCAAAAGACCCACAATAAGTTGTTATTTGAGCTTTTAGTCCCTCCAACAGAAAATGACAAAAATAGTGGAAGGGATTTTGAAGCAGAAATTCGTCCAGAGAAAACCGCTCAAGCTATTGTAGAGATTGCGGACAAAGTAAAAGCAAGTATATGGAAACTAGAAGGCTTTTCTGCGGAGGGGTGGAAGCAGGTTTTGGAAGTAATTCCAGAGGATGAAAAGGTTATTGTCTTGGGTCGCGGAGAGGACGCGGGAAAGGTAAGGTTTTGGTTGGGGGAAGCTGCAAAGTTTGACCAAATAATTGGCTTTGCAGTTGGAAGGACTATTTTTATGCAACCTTTGCTGGACCATTTGGGTAATTCGGTTTCCGAGGAGGAGACTATAAACAAGATTGCGGAAAACTACAGGGGGTTTGTGGATTTGTGGCGGGGAGTGAAGGAGGCTTAACTAAAGCGGAAACCGCTTAATTTATAGAAAACTTTATTCTAATTCTAAATAGATTTTGACCATACCCACTACAAATCTTTTATAAAGAGTTTGTGGATAAATGCCTTCATTGCTACAATTTAATCCATGACAACATTTTCAGAAGAATTTACACAGGATACTAATCTATCTCCAAGGGAACACCTTAAAAGTTTGGTTGAATACACCAATAAGGGTGGTTTTGAAAGTTTTAATAGAGAGTTCGGCATAGAATTAACAAAAAGAGATGTTATTGAATATGTATATGTACTAGGGTTTTCTAAAATGCTAACAGAGGCTGCAGAAATAATGCTGACAGAGGGGCTGAGTGTTGATGAAAAAGGGCAATACATCGCAAATATTCGCACCAAATGTATCCCTGGAACAGAGGATACACTACCATTCAGCGGTATACAGAGTACAATGGCGACTTCTTTCGAGGAAAGTCTTATTTCTCAAATACATGGGCTTGAAGAGCAAGTCAAGGATAAAACATCTTATCAAATCCTAAGAGAAATTTATGGTGAGGAATATACCAACGATCAGCTAGCGAAACTTGCCGAGGGAATCAAAGTAGACACGCTTACCTGCCCAGGAGTTGTATTATTAACGACAACAGATTTGGCTACTCAAAGGAAGCTGTTACTGGAAAGTGAGGATGATTTCAGACAAAATCGGGCAGGTAGTTTTATTCCCAAGGATACTAAAATAAACATAGGGGATTTGTACAAAGGGAGGGTAATAATACTCAAGGGACAACCAACTGAGGATACAATAACCCATGAATACCTTCACTATCTATACGATGCTGTGGTTGATCTAGAGATCTTTGCTGAAAAAAAAGAGGTGATACCAAGGAGGGACAACCGATATGGTGCTGATTCGGAATATAAACTCTTTCTAAGAGGTAGAGATGAATTGAAGAGCTATTTAATCGAAGGTGACTTTAAACCCACCTTTGCGCCTACAATACCACCCGAAGATAGACTAGCCCCATCAGGAAGTTTAGATGACCTAAGGCATTCACAACAATCCAAAGGTATAACAATCGAAAGTATTATTTTTGGACCAAAGGGTGAAAGTTATCTAGAGTACGCCATAGGACCAACGGCATCGAAACTTAGGAAAGATTGGGATTTATTTAAAAGAGTATATCGAGGTCTGGGATATGATCTAATGGAGAAGAATAAGGAATTAGGTATGCTAATTGCCTGTTCTCCAGATTTTAATCAAATGGCGAAATTTGTATACTTATATCACCAAACCAATAATCAGGGGTAACTTACGTTCAATAAATACGAGAGTTTAAAATTACATAACCTTTATTTATTTGAGATCGGGAAGTATTTGAGATAAAATGTACCTATGTCAAGACCTCACTAACTTTGTTAGTGTTGGCTAGAAAAGCCTTCGCTTATGCGGAGGTTTTTTGTTTGTCCTTAAATTTTAAAAACTAGGAAAAATAAATTGTTTCACAAAGCAAAATTCTATTCTAAATAGACCCAATTTATTCCTTCAACAACAACTTTTATATTAGTTTTCTCCTCCTAAAACCCCTTAAAACTCATATAAATTCTATTTAAAATAGAATATTACATATTCCTTTAATTAATTTAAACTGGTATAAATATTTAGGTTCAGATCATTACTAGTTCTAAATGATATAATCAGAGTATGAATATACAAAAAGACTATATAGTCATTTGTGAAAACTTTATATTGGGACAACATAATTTACCTAGTTTGATTAATCTAGTAGAACATATAAATACTGATAATATCCCCATAACAATGCAGAAGTTGACTTTAGTGGGAAGATTTATTACAGATGAGAAAAATAAATCGTACAGTGTCGCAATAAAAGGAAAGTACGAAAAGGACGAATCGTATAGCTCAATAAACACTTTAAAGGATTTCGTTAAGGTTAAGGACGATGGTAAGACTCTAGGTTTGGTTGTTACACTAGGTAATTATGTCTTTAATGACTTTGGAACATTCGTTTTTGAGATCTATTTTGACGATAATCTAGTGGGAAAAACAAGTATAGAAATTAGAAAGAAAAATAAAGATGAATGACAGTCTATTTACATCACAACCTGAAAATACACAAACATTGCAAGGCACGCCAATGGAATGGTTTGGGCTACCATATATTATTCCCACTCCCGTTCCATACACAACTTTTATTAATGATCTGAGAAATACAGACTACAAACTTTCAACTGTATTACCTGTATTGGTACAAGAAGAGTCCCCAGAGTGCTTTGTTGTATCCGCGGAAGATTTAGAGGTATATGAACAGGGTGTATCAAAATATGAAGCACTAGATAACCTTAAAAGAGCAATTATTGACTTATACAATTTTTACAAAAATAATGCTTCCGATTTAGAGGGAAATGAACTCAGAATCTGGGAACATCTGCGGGGGATCATTCAAAATGATTAGAGCAATTAAGCCAAGAGAATTGGATAAATTGTTTGACAAAAAGGGCAACGCAAATATTAATAATGAATTGACATTGGAACACACAACAGGAGACCATTCCCGATGGGTTTTAAGACATAAAGGGAAAATCGTATCCCATGTAGGTATTTCAAATAGTCAAAAAGAGTTGGGGCCAGGGTACTTAGGAGAAATAAAAAAGAAGATGAGGATGTCTAGCAAGGACTTTCAAGAGTTTCTTGCCTGTACAAAAACTCTGGAAGATTGGTATTCTGCAACCCCACATCCAAATAGTTGAAAAACTGAAGTGGGAGTGGAATTGAAGTTGAGCTTATTCCAAAAAAGCAGAATCCTTCTTATTGCTCAGCAAATACCATCCAGTGGCTAAAGCTACAACACCACCAAAAATGGCAAAAACTTGAGCTACACCCGTATCAGGAACGGTAGATTGTGTGGTTTCAGAAACACCAGTTGTGCCCGTAGTTCCAGTTGCCCCAGACATAAGCTGACCCATGTGCAAAGTAAATTCGTAGGAGTCACCGTCAACACTTATCACAACAGCATAATCTTTAGATTCGGTGCCAGAAATAGCATGAGACCAGGCGCCATCGGTTACTGTGGCAGAGGAAGATTCACCGTCAACAGAGACGGTTACTGCGCTAGCATCGGTTGAGGTGCCGGACAAAGTAGCAGAATTGGCGGAATACCACCATTCGCTATACCTGTTGCCTCCTGTATCCAAAGATCCGATTTTATCTAGAGTAAAGCTTGCTGCAAGGGCGGAGGAAAAATTTAAAGTTACTAATAGGGCAATTAAAAAAAGGCAGATTTTTTTCATATTATTAGTGTAGAGTATTTTGGTTTATACTGTCAACATTAAAAATATGTCTACAAATTTAAGCAAAAAAGATAAAAAAATCCTGTTTCTAGCGGCCTTTGCAATACTTTTGGCATGGCTTTTGCCGCTTTTTATAAGTAATGGCATGACTTGGTATGAAAATTATTCTCAAAGAGGTGAAGAAAAAGTTAAGGAAGTTGAGACGGCAAATAAACCAAAATCTCCCTTAACAAAAGCAGTAGAGCAACATCTGGAAGGGCTACAGCAACTTTCGATGGGGGAACAAGCGGAAATTTTAGGCATTCCAAACCCTGTTATTAGCAAATATGAAATCGTAAATTCCACTGGTAATGCCGAAAAATCGCAAGTAGTAGTGAGAATTTTTATAGTAAATAGCTATTTGGAAAAGACGGTTTTCCTTACCAGAAATAACGACCTCTGGGAAGTTGAAAAAATAGAAGGCCCAGCAGACCTAAATTACGCAAAAAATGGACTTTTAATTAAGCACAATTCCGATTGGGAGGCGTACACTTCACAAAATAACGCGGAATCTATTGCCGAATGGACTTTAAAAAACACTACCAATGGCACCAAAGCGGTATTTTTTATTGAGGAAAAAGGCGGGAATTATTCTAACGCCTTTATAAACTGCTCCCTGGAACAGGTTTCTAATTGTGGTGAAAAGGTTTTGGGGGATAAAAAGTTTAAAACCGCAATTTTTCAGGGGGTCATAAGGACTTATGTTTTGGAAGGTGTGACAAGCAATTTGGTTGTTTTGGATGTATCGGAAGGGGATGGGATGGAGTTGGAGGGGATTTTGGGGGGAATTGAGGAAATTTAAAAGTAAGTTTAAGGACTTTTTATGTGGAATTAAAGATTATCCTTTGTAATTCGAAGAGTTTTTTGCTTCAAATATTCTTTTGCAAACAAAAGGCTCGATGAGATGAAAACATAAAATTCATGTTTTCCATTCTAAAAGGGTATAACCCAAAAGAATGTTCTCACCAAGCCTGAATCTAACCTAAAATCCAACGATGAGAGGCACTCCAAAGTAAACCAACAAGGCGAGTGCCCATCCCAAAAGTGCCCATCCCAAAAGTCTAAACTCAGACTCATTAGCGGAGATGCAACCAAGGGCAACCAAAACTAACAAAATAACAATAAAAATCATTTCTACCTCCAGTTGAATAGTTTTCTGATTACACTGTTATACCGCGAAAGTTTCTTCGTGTCAACCTATAGCATATGTTGGGAATGACCCCTATCTACAAAACAAGTTTTTGGTAGAAACAAAAGTAAAAGTTTAAAGAAATATTTTTTTGGTAAAAAAATGGCCCAGAAGCAGTTGTGAAATTTGCAAATAAGGTAAATTTGCTTGTTTCACACCGAAACACAAAAACATGTGTTTGGTTACTGCTTCCGAGCCGATGAGAGCTACCCCACCAAGTTATAGAGTGGGGAAAGAGTCTCGTTGATCAGGGACACAAACTCTGCCCCAACGCCAATGAGCAATGCGACGCCGATGATGACCAAAATTGCTCCGACAACGCGACCAAAGCCGCGTGTGAAAAACAAACCGCAAAGGCCAGTCAAAAGAAAAATTACTGCCAACATGTTTTCCTCCTAAGATGTGATATTCTAGAATACACTGTTATT
>CAZHSR010000029.1:0-11247 GCA_964535155.1 uncultured Candidatus Saccharibacteria bacterium | reverse complement strand
GTCTTTTATACCGCTGTCATTGATTAGTCAGCTCCACAATTTAACTCATTGACCCATAATAATAAAGTGAAAAAGGGATGGTTTTATAAAGACTTTGTGACTAATTCACCAAAATAGTAAGCACAGACCCCAAAGCCCCCACATAAAAAGTCCAAGTCCAAGTGTTTGTATAAAACAAGACTAGAGCTATAGCAGCCAAGATTACTAAGCGAACTCCATGTAAAACCAACTCTCTGTAAACTAAGAAATCCGAAACACTTCCTTCCAGTGATTTTTCATAAATGGCGGCGTTAAAAGGAACTCCGTAAGCAGGCGAATTAATATTATCAATAATCCCATTTCCATATAAAAAAGCTGTTGACTTAAAAAAGGGTCTTGTTAAGTGCAAAATTGTATTTATCCCTACCCCAACCGAATGGATGCCCAATTTTCCGCGTGCGTCAACCATTTTTCCAACTACGACTAGCAAAATCATAGCTAAAATCCCTGAAAAAGTTGTTAGCAAACCAATTTCCACAAAGCTTTGCAACCCAAAATAAAGCATTAAGGACCAAAAAATTGCAAATACTACATTGGAAGTAATGTTTCCACCAAGGGCTAAAGTGGTCTTTAAATACTTTTTATTCCACAAGAAATTTAGGAAAACATCTTTAAACTCATGATTTCTATGCGGATTTTCTTGCACAAAAAATAAAATCGGCAAAGTTGCTATTAAAAGCATAAAAATTGCAATGGCATATAAAACTGGAAATCCAAGTTGTGCAATTGTTAAAGCTCCCAATAAAGGTCCCATGGAAGAGGCTAAATTCACCAAAAAATCTCGCTTTCCAACTTCCGTACCGTACTTTTTATCGCCATCATCGGCTTTTTTTACAAAAAATATGTGATAGGGGATCCAATAATATGTTGTATGCATCCCTCCAAAAAGTGCCGCGGGAATAATAAATAAGGGGTCTCTTTCTGCCAAAAACAGGAAGGCATAGCTACTTATTAGGAAAAGTTTGCTCATAAAAAGGCTTTTCTTTAAGGAGAGTTTAAAGATAATTTTTGGGCTCACAAAAGAGTTAATTACAACCGAAAGTGACCACAAGGCAAAAAACAGGATTGTCCAAAGCATTCCGTTAGTTACAGCATTCCCAGAAAAAACCGCATTATGTTGAGTTAAATTAAAGATATAAATTGGAATAAAGATCCCCAAAAGTGATTGTGCCAGGTTTGCAATAACATTTGTGGCATAAATTGCATGCACTTCTTCAACTGTATAGTCATGTGGGTTAAAAACTCGGTTAAAAAGGGCAGAAATGGGCATAGTTTATATTACTATACTTATAATTTTATTGGGTACATATATAAACTTTTTAATTTCATTGCCTTCTATATAGCGTTTTACTCCCTCTTTTTCCAAAACAGCTTTTTTCACTTCGACCTCAGGGGCGTCTAATTCCAGCTCAATCTCATCTCGAATTTTGCCATTAATCTGAATTCCTAGAGAAACCATATCGTCTTTTGCCAATTCCGGATTGAATTGAGGCCAGTCCTGTAAATGCACGCTATTTTCTGGTCGCCATTCATCCCATCCGTTATGGTCTTGCCATAATTCTTCTGCCAAAAAAGGTGCTATTGGAGCCAAAATTTTAATGTAATCTGCCCAAATTTGCCTGTTTATAGCCTTTTGCTTCTTTAATTCATTGGTTAAAATCATGATTTGGCTTACAGCCGTATTCATTTTTATATCGGTTAGCATTTGAGTAACATTTTTTATTGTCTTATGTAGCAGCTTCTCCACGCAAGGTTCTACAGCCGCATCCGAAACCTTGTCTTTAAGCTCATAAATAGTTTTTAGCAATCGCCAAGTGGATTTGATAACATTATCATTCCAAGGATATGTCTCTGTGTAGGGTCCCAAAAAGCACAAAGCCATTCTTGTTGCATCCGCGCCATAATTTTCTATTAGAAGCTGAGGTTCAACCACATTTCCAAACCGTTTTGACATTTTTCTGCCATCTGAGGCCAAAAGCAACCCTCCGTTCATGCGATATTGATAGGGTTCTTCTGTTGGAACTAGGCCAATGTCATAAAAAAACTTATGCCAAAATCTTGAATATAAAAGGTGTACCGTTGTATGTTCCGCGCCACCAAAGTATTTATCAACAGGAAGCCAATATTTTAGCTTTTCTGCGTTGGCAAATTCTTCGTTGTTGTGCGGGTCTAAATATCTCAAATAGTACCAACTTGACCCAGCCCATGTAGGCATAGTTTGGGTCTCTCTTGTGGCAGGGTTTCCTTGCGAATCCACCGTTTTAACCCATTCTAGATTTCTTGCCAAAGGAGGCTCACCCCCATCGGTTGTTGTGTATTCTGTGGAATAGGGGAGTACAACAGGGAGTTTTACATGCACTTTATCCATATCTTCTGTTTTAACAACTGGTTCAGGCCCTCCATTTTCCTTATAAATCAAAGGAATTGGCTCTCCCCAGTAGTGTTGTCTAGAAAATACCCAGTCACGAATCTTATAGTTTGTGGCTTTGTGACCTTTTCCAAGCTTTTCCAAGGCTTCCGTAATCTTTTCTGCCCCTTCTGCATTGGAAAGTTCGTCAAATTCACCTGAATTTACCATTTTACCCTCTTCTGTGTAGGGCAATTCCTCTGTAGGCCCTTTTATAACAGGAATTACTTCCAAATTGTACTTTTTTGCAAACTCAAAATCCCTTTCATCATGGGCAGGAACCCCCATAACTACTCCAGTTCCAGTTTCCATTAAGACATAATTTCCTATAAACACAGGAATTTCTCTCTCTACCGACTCAAAAGGATGTTTTGCAGTTAGACCTTTTAAACAAACGCCAGTCTTTTCCTTAAGTGTCTGCTTATCCATATCCGAAAGGTTTTTTGCCCAATTTACATATTCCAAAACCTCCCCCTTGTTTTCACATTGGTCTAAAAGCTCTTCCACCAACGGATGTTCTGCCGCCAAAACAATAAACGAAACTCCAAAGAGTGTGTCAACGCGTGTAGTGTAAACTTCCGCCTTCTTGGAAAAATCACCGTTTTTAGCCAAAATTTCAAATCGCACATTACATCCTGTGGTTTTACCTATCCAATTTACCTGAGCATTCTTAATATGTTCTGGAAAATCAGTTTTTTCTAAGCCTTCCAGGAGCTTTTCAGCATATTCTGGAATTTTTAAAACCCATTGTCTAAATAACTTTTTTTCTACTTTATAATCTCCTCGCTCCGAAATTTTGTTCCCGTCTCTATCAGTTAAAACCTCTTCATCTGCCAAGTTACCCAATTCTTTGCACCACCAAACAGGCATTTCTTTTAGCTCTGCCAAGCCATGTTCATAAAATTTTAAAAATAACCATTGAGTCCATTTGTAAGTTTCTGGGTCAGAAGTGGCAAATTCCCTGTCCCAATCAATTGCGTAACCCATGTCCTGCATAGCCTTTTTGTAATCGGTTTTTAATTGTTCTGTAATCTCTTGAGGAGTTTTGTCTTCTTTTAGTGCAAATCCTTCGGTTGGAAGTCCAAAAGAATCCCATCCCATGGGGAATAGTACATTATTACCCTGCATTCTTAAAAAACGAGAATAGACTTCTGGAATTGTGTATCGCATGGCATGCCCGATATGAAGTGATTTTCCAGAAGGGTATGGGAGTTCTGCCAAAATATATTTTTTTGGTTTGTCGGAAAAATCTTCTGCTTTATATAAATTGCAGGAATACCAAGCTTTCTTCCACTTTTCTTCTATTTTTGCGGGGTTGTAATCACTCGCTTTGTTCATTTCTGCATTTTATCATTTTTTAGAGTGACTCACTAAAGGAAAATATATCTTGTTTGGTATTTTTTAGATATTTTTTCCATTTTGGAAGTAGCTCCTTCTCGGCTTTCTCTAAATAGTCATGGCCAATTCTGTTTCCAAGATCGTCTTTAAAATATTCGCCTTTTCCATTTAATCTTATTCGTAACTCGTTATCTGTGACCAACTCAATTATTTCATGATTAAAGTTTTTAAGTTTTAGGATTTCATGAAGCATTTCATGCACTAAATAAACTGTGCTGTAATTTTCCCAATCTTCTGTATGTCCCCAAAATATATTAAAGTCTCCAAGATACGCACCCCCACCGATGATTGGTGCGACAACATTTATGGTGAATTCATCCTCGGGTAAGTCTATTCTTAGTATGTCCTTTAATTCTTTGTTTACTTGGTTTTCCTTTTTTTGCCAGTCATTTTCAAGCCATTTCATATATTCTTCCGTTTCATTAAGCAGATTTTTAAACTCCTTGGATGAAATGGTTTCTTCAATGATTTTGCCTATATCTGTAATAATAGACTCCATGTTTTTTGGAAAATCATCCTTTATTGCAAGAAATCTCAAATCTCCTTTATATGCAAATCTGTATCCCTCATTGTATTTTTCCCAAAGAGAATTTTTTAGAGGAGTCCAGTCTTTTAAATTTTTGCTTTTAGGACCAAATATAGCGGAAGTTGCCAAAAGGGTTTGGTCAATTTTAAATATTACTTTCATTGCGAATATCTTACCTTTTTTCTGTAAACATTAAACCTATTGCCATATCACAACTTTTATCCTAAAATGTCCAAGTTATGGCAAGTAAGAAAAAAGGAAATAGAATAACAATCCCCATGGAATGTGAAGAAACAGGTTTAAGAGCTTATGTAACTCAAAAAAACCGAATGACCACAAAGGATAAATTGCGCCTTAAAAAGTTTAACCCCTTATTAAAAAGGCATTCTTGGTTTTCAGAAGGAAAGAAACTAAAATAATGACTTCCTCTAATTCTGCTCAAAAAGAACCAAATTACACAATTCCAGTAACAATTTTAGCAGTACTAATCCTTGGCGCCACAGGATATTTTGCCAAATTCTGGTATGACGCCTTATTTAAACCCACCGCTCCCGCCGAAGTGAAAACCGCTCAAACAGCCGTTCAAAAATCCGCTGCTGAAGTCTCTTCCACTATAGAAAAATCAGAAAAACCCAAAGTAAACCTTTTTGTCATGAGTTTTTGCCCCTATGGTAACTTGGCAGAAGACACAATTAAGCCAGTCATAGACTTATTAGGCGACAAAGTTGAATGGAATTTAAACTATGTAGTCAGCGTAAACGGAACGACAATCTCTTCTTTACACGGACAGCCAGAAACAGATCAAAATGTAAGGGAATTATGCGTCCAAGACTTATATGACAGTGCAAAAATGTGGGACTTCATTTTATATGTAAATGAAAACTGTGGTTCTAACGGCTCTTGTTGGGAAGCTGGCGCAAATTCCTTGGGAATTGACACTGCTTTAGTTTCAACATGCCTAACCGAAAGAACCTTGGAATTAATGTCTGCAGAAGCCAAAATCGCAGGAGAATTTGGAGCCCAAGCCTCACCAACCTTTTTTATAAACGGTACAAAGGATAATTCAATCTACAGTTATGGCAACCCTAATGCAGTAAAGGAAGCTATTTGCTCTGCTTTTGTGGAAGCTCCTGAGAAGTGTGCTACTGAATTGGAATCTACTGGGTCTAATACTGGAGGCAGTTGTAATTAAAAAAATCTCATTACCTAAAAAATGAATAAAAAAAGGGGATTTTACAAGTGTAAAACCCCCTTTTGAGGACTCTAGTCTAGTCGCGCTTCTTGTTCCCCGAGGAACCGCCGAGGATCTGAAGCACCCGCAAGAAAATATTGATCGCGTCCAAAGTAATCGCACCCGCCGCGTCAATGGCATTGTCTGCCGTGTGAGGAAGCGACAGCGCGCGAGACCAATCATAGCCGACATACAGAGTAAAAATCCCGATGCCGATCCAGGCTAGAATTGGCATGCTTGCCGCTTGCTCAAATCCCAATGCGAGAAAAATAATCTGGGCAAATTGGGAGAATATCAGCACCGTTAATCCCGCAAGAAGATATGGACCCATTCCTTCAAAAATCTTGGGATAAAGGATCCCGATACTGGACATCACCACGACGATTCCTCCGGTGATGATGACTGCCTGCATCACTGTGGTGACCTCATAGCTTGCGGTGATTGGCCCCACGAGTAGTCCCGCAGAAATACTCATCAGGGCGACTCCAAAGGTCGATACGAAAGGGTTCGAGGATATAGAAAAGATGATGACCCCGCCGAACATTCCCGCCAAAAACAGGAGGAGATTAAGCCAGGTCAGCTCCATGCCTTGGGACAAAATTGCACCGAAACCAACAAGCCCGATGGAAACCATTGTGGCAAATGCCACCAATTGACAGAACACCGCTTTCTCCATTGAATTACTGCCAGTACGACTCCATACACTGCTTTTCATTGCCAAACCTCCTAGTCAGATTTTGAATGTGCGAACTTTACAACAGTGAGGATTTTAGCATTTCAATACAGGCATGTCAATACTATAGGAAGTGCCTTGTAACTAACATCCCACAACCAAGCCAAAAAATGTTATACTTCCTTCCATGTCTTGTCTCTTTGTTGTTTCAACCCCAATAGGAAATATGGATGACATATCCATTCGTGCTATAAACACCTTAAAAAATGTGGATTTAATCCTTTCGGAAGACACAAGGGAGACACAAAAAATCCTTTTGCAGCACCAAATAGAGAAGCCTCAAATTTCTTATCGAGATCAAAATCACAATAAAGTTATAGAGCATATAAAGTTCCTTTTGGAACAAGAAAAAGATATTGCCCTAGTAAGTGACAATGGGACTCCAACTATTTCTGACCCAGGGTTTAAGCTAATTCGTGCTATTAGGCAGGCAAATATCTCAATTTCTGCGGTGCCAGGCCCTTCGGCTGTGACGGCAGCTCTTTCAATTTCAGGTCTGCCAACTGACAATTTTACTTTTCTAGGATTCCTGCCAAAAAAGTCTTCACAAATGGCCAAAATTTTATTAGAATTTGGAAGTTTGCCTACAACTTTGGCAATATACGAATCTCCTTTTAGAATCCGCAAATTATTGGAAGAAATTCACAAAAATTTGGGAAATAGGGTGGTTTGTGTTGCCAAGGATTTAACAAAAAAGTTTGAATTTGTGGAAACGGCTCCAGTTGAGCATTTCTTGGAAAAAGGAAATGAGCCAAAGGAAAAAGGGGAATATGTGATTTTGGTTGCAAAAGAGGATTTTGACTGGGAGGAAAATAAAATATGAATGATGAAATATTAAATCAAGAAAGACAGCATTTAGCAGGCATTTTAAGTCTTGTTAAAGAATCCAAGGAAGTACTTGAAAACAGCCTTAATTCGCTTGGAAAAGAAACAGTTGGAAAATTGGAAGACTTGCGAGGTGCCGCTGAATCCAATGCTTTAGATTTCTTCATGTTTCTTGAGCAAATCAATGAAAAATACGAATCCTTTAATTTAAAAGATCGATATTCTCGTTTGGAAGAAATGGAATCTTCAATAAAGGAGCCATATTTTGCCAGAATTGATCTAGATAGAGCAGAATCCGATGAAGAAGGTAAAATTTACATAGGAAAATTTGGCTTTACGCATGACAAACAACCGGTAATCACAGATTGGAGAACCAAAATTGCTTCCATTTATTATAGATATAGATTTCCTCAAAGAAATGTTATTTATACAACTCCAGAAGGCGAAAAAGTAAGAGATTTAGTTTTAAAAAGGACTTTTGACATTTCGGATGGAAAGCTGCACAAATACTTTAATAACGATATTCAATTGGATGAAAGTGAAATAATTGCCGAAAAAATTGAAACCAGAACTGGTGGAGTGCTTGAAGATATTGTTGAGACAATTCAAGCTGGACAACTGGACATTATTGAGGAAGATCCCAGAACCCCCGTAGTTGTCCAAGGTTGTGTTGGAAGCGGAAAGAGTACGGTTGCAATTCATAAACTTTCACACATTTTCTTTAATTTTCCAAAATATATAACGCCAGAAAGGTCTATTTTGGTGGGAAAAAGTCAAATTTTAATTAGCTATCTTTCCACGCTTTTTCCAAAACTAGGAATTTTTGATATAAATTACAAGACTTTGGGGGACTTGGTTTATAACTTGATATTTAGGGAAGAAATGAAGGTTGTTTTGGATTTTGATTTGGAAAGTAAAGACGAACTTTTAGGATTTGAATTTTTAAACTCCTTGCAAGAGCAGGTTAAGGAAATTTCTGATAATACCAAGGAAAGATTAAGAGTCATTTTTGAAAAGCAGGATTTTGAGTCTTTTGGTGGTTATAAATATGACGAAGAGCAGACGCCTTATGAGAATGTGGCTTCTGTTAGGGAAGATCTGGAAGAGGAACTGGATACTTCGGTTACAAGGTTAAAGGAAAATCCCAAATCGATGAGAGCTTGGCTCTACAAAATGAACGCGGATACTTTGGGTAAAATTATTTCTCAGCTTGGGAAAATTCAAAACGAAATGAAAAATAAAGACCTTGATTTAGCTGTTAAAACTTTGGGAATTGCAACAAAAGGAAAATTGGACTATGCAAGTGCCTTGGCTTATGTTTTCTTGCACACCCAAATAATTGGCTTTAATAAAGACAAAACCTTAAAATATCAATATTGCGTAGTTGATGAAGGTCAGGATTTTAGCCCTTTGGAATACGCTGTTTTAAACTCTTTTGTCTTGCATAATCGCTTTTGTATCTTGGGAGATTTAAACCAAGGTTATGTTCATTCGGGAATCTCTTCATGGGAGGATTTGGAAAAAGTTTTTGGAAATCCTAATATTAAGCACTTTTCCCTAGATACTAACTATAGAAGCACAGCCCCAATTATTGCTTTGGCCAACAAGATTTTGTCTCCTTTTACAGATAAATATTTACCAAAATCTATCAACAGAAAAGGAGAAGAGCCTGTCTTTACAGGGCACATCTCATCGGATGAGATGTTTGCTCAAATAAAAACTGACATAGAAACTGATGCAAAGGAATTTGGAAAAAGCATTGGAATAATTACTTATGATCAAGAATCTTTTGAGGAAATGAAAAAAATTATGAAAAAATTGGATATTGAAGCGGAACGAAAAATGATTTTGGACTCCGACAAACGCATTGACTACAAGCCAAAAGCCATTTATTTAACAAAATTTGAGAACTGCAAGGGTTTAGAATTTGGTAAAGTTTATATAGTTAATAGAAACCCATTGAAAAACGGCTCTTATGAAGAGGCCAAAAAATCATTTGTTGGCGTAACAAGAGCCATGGACAAATTAAACATTTATTATGTTAAATAAACTCAAAAACTTATTTTCTGCAGTAAAAATGGATTGGGAATTGGTTGTACTAATGGCTTTAACCCTTTGGTTAAGGTTTGCTAATTTGGGTTATTCAGACTTCCAAGGAGATGAAATTAAAGCCCTGTTAATTCCAGATGAGGGGCAGTCTATTTGGAATTTCTTGCTAACTCAAAGAAAGGGTCCAGTTCAGTTTTTGGTGACATATTTGCTAGGATTTATAACTCCAGATTACTCAAACCGTCTAATAATGCGACTACCTTTTGCTATTGCTGGAGCTTTGGCAGTATTTTTCTTTTTTAAATTGCTTGTGATTCATTTAAAGTCCAAAAAATTAGCTTTTTTTGCGTCATTTTTCCTTGCCACAAATGGTTTTTTTATAGCTTTTTCTAGGCTTGTCCAGTATCAATCTTTTGTAATTCTCTTCATGGTTTTGGCTTTGTATTTCTTTAGTTTGGCTACAACGGAGGAATCTTGGAAAACAAAAGGTCTATATCTAGGTTTTATTTCTTGGGCTCTTTCCATCCTTTCCCATTATGACGGGGTTTTTATATTCCCATTTGTTCTATATCTGGTTTATTTGTGGGCCAAAAAGTATGAGGCCTTAAATTTTAAAAAACTTTTCAAAGCCTTTTTCTTACCATCACTAATTTTTGTAATAACACTTCTTTCCTTTTACATTCCCTTTGTTCTAGAACTTTCAAAAAAGACTTTGGATTATTGGCAAGGTCGAATCGAAGGAGTTGAAGATAAAATTTCAAGCTCAATTTATCTTTTCACCATATATCAACCGATTTATGTAATTCATATTTATACAATTCTTGGAGGTTTGGGAATTTTAAATATTTTAGCCAAATGTTACAAAGCTTTTAAGCAAAAAAATCTTGAAGAAGCTTTACTTTATACAACACTTTTAATCTGGTTTGCAATTCCTTTTGCCTTTTTGGAAGGACTTGTTAGCATCCCAGGGACTCACATTTACACTTACTTGATACCCGCATTTATAGGACTTTCGTTTGGAATTAACTTAATTAGCTTGCTTGTATCAAGACTTCTTGGAAAAATTGCGTTTGCAAAATTCCTCTTTTGGTCAGGAATTTTTGTCATTTTCACTTTTATTTTTGCACAATCAAATCAAATTTTTGTAGACCATCAAAAGGAATATCCTTGGGAAAACGAAAAGTTTTTACTCTGGACATTTTCAAGACCTACACCAATTTTTCATCTAAGCATGTTTGGATTTCCTTATTATAGAAACTGGGAAGAGATTGGCAATATCGTAATGGGTGCAGAAAATAATGGCTTCTATTCCACAAATGAAAAAGATAGCATTTCTAGATTTCACATAAAACTTAAAAAAAGCACGGATGATGCGGGTCATTATATTTATATAAAGAATCCGCAAAGTTTTATTGGTGAAGTCACAAACGAAAAAGCCAAATATTGGATGAAAAATTACTCGCCTATTACTACCTTTTTCAAAGATGGAGATCCTATTGTGGAAATATATTACACGCCTCAAGGTGATTTAAAAGCTATCAAAAATCAGGGCTTTTAGGCTAAAGTAAAAGAATAAAATGCTTAAAAAATACTAAGAACAGTATTACCAAATTTGTAAAAGCCATTGTTAGCACAAACCCAGCCGAAAGATCCTTTATAATGGCTACAACAGGGCTTTCTTCAGGTATTAGATAATCCATAATTTCCTCAACTACAGTATTTATCATCTCAGCAGAAAGTAGGAGACCTGCTGCAATTATGAGCAAACCCCATTCGGTGGTGTTGATGCCAAAATAAGCCCCCAAAATAACGGTTACTAAAACTATTAAAATTTGGATTCTAAAGTTTGGTTCATTAGAAAGAGCATGGAAAACCCCTTTAAAAGCATATTTAAAGCTGTCCACTCTTCGGATGGGGTGCCGTGACTTAAGCAAATTATGAATCTTAAGACCTATTAGATTAAGGTCTTTTCTAACTTCCTTGTCCAAGTCGTCTTTTTGGAGCAAATCTATCATGGAATCATGATACAATATTTTGAG
>CAZHSR010000028.1:0-12180 GCA_964535155.1 uncultured Candidatus Saccharibacteria bacterium | reverse complement strand
TATCGGTGGGGCTTGTGGGTATAGTAGTAGAAATGTTTGAATGGCTGTATCCCCAATTGCCAGAAAAGCAGGACGCAATAAAAAAGATGTTTGCGGAAGAAGAGTCTAAATTTAGAAAGACTTTAAAGAGGGCTTCTAGAGAGGTGGAAAAGTTTTTTGCAACGGTTGATGCTAATAATTTGCCCTCAATGCAAGAACTGGTAAAGCAATCCTTTGTTTTTTATCAATCTTTAGGGTATCCCGAAGAGATTTTTTTGGAGGATATAAAGGAGAAGGGAATTCAAGTAAATTCGGGGGAGTTTTTGGATCTGTTTAAAAAGTTGGTTGAAGAGCACAAAGAACAATCCCGTGAAGGTGCGGATAAAAAGTTTAAAGGAGGTTTGGCAGATTCTAGTGAAATAACCGTTAAATATCATACAACAGCACATCTTTTGCATGCGGCGCTAATTCAAGTGACTCAAAGTCATGCAACTCAGGCAGGGAGCAATATAAATTCGGAAAGGATAAGATTTGATTTTAATTTTGACCGATTATTGTCGCCAGAAGAATTGCGACAGGTTGAAGATTTGGTGAATAAAGCGGTCGCGGAAAAATTGCCAGTGAAATTTGAAACTTTGGATAAAGAGGAGGCTTTGCAAACAGGCGCAATGCATTTAAGTGAGGATAAATATGGCGATAAAGTTAAAGTTTATTATGTCGGGGATTCAATGGAAACGGCTTTTAGTAAGGAATTTTGTGGAGGTCCCCATGTGGAAAATACTTCGGAATTATTGCCAATTTCTATTTATAAGCAGGAAAAAATGGGAAAAGGGGTTGTAAGGGTTTATGTGCGGTTTGTGGAAGCTTAAATTATTATAGGGTCTTGACATTTCAATTCCTATTATTCTAAAATTAATATATGATCAATTTTAAAAATGTAAAACCTCATATAGCCGAATTTTCTGTAGTGGTAAAAAAGCCTTCCAAAAAAGCAAGAGAGGCTGCCTACAAGGAAATGCTAAAAATTATTCGTCTGTCTAATTCCTATGAGACTGCTAAAAACTGAAGGGTTTTGTCAGGAGCTTTTGGATCATCTGGTTTGTGTAGACACTGACTTTTTGGGATTTATTTTTAGACATGATCCTGTACTTCAACTATTTAATGAGCTAGCCCAAAAGTCTTCGTTTCTTATTGATTCTCTTACTGAATTTGAATTTATGCGAGATGTTTATGCCCCAAAGCAAAGATTTTTAAGAGAGCGTTTTATAAAACAAGACTTCTTTAAAAAAGCTCCTTCAGGGCTATCCCTTGGAAAAAGCATTCAAGAAAATGCTCTTATCCTTTCTAAAATTTATGCACTTAACAACCGTTCCAAGGGAGTTTCTTTTGTTGATCTCATGCTTTCGGGAAGAATTATTGCACAAAAGAAAACTTTGATATTATCTGGAAATAAGAAGGACTTCCCTTCGTGTGTTTTTGAGGCAAAAGGAGTCCTAAACTTTGAAGACAACGGATTTCCTGCCCCTAAATCCTTCTGGCTAATTTCTTATAACGAAACCAAATTTGATACTTGCTATCAACACCTTAAAAAAGTTGAAAAGCTGCAATCAAGGGAACTTTCTAAAGCCTTGGAGAAGATAAAGATCTGAAGTTTCCTTGTTTTTAGAGTTTTAATATCCTGGAATAATGTAAACAATTCCAAAAACCAAAAATCCCCAGAGTAATACCGTCAACAACAAAGGCATGTCCGACAACAAAACTCTTTCTGGAGATTCAGCATCTTCCTTTTCATAAATTACATATAAATATCTTGCAACCCCATAAATTACTAGGGGAATTGTCAACATCATCCATTTGGGATTCTTTAAAGTAGAAGGCAAAATACTTGTAATAGTACTTCCTGCCATTTGTGGCGCTATCTGAAATGTAAACAGGGAATATGTTATTACTGCAATAGAAGAGGACATAGAAATCATGCTATCTAGCAAAGTATCTGGGTACCTACGAAGAGTTTTTCTAGTTTCTGCATTTTCTGGATCCGTGTACTTTTTAAGCAAAGTTTTTTCTGAACGGCGCTTTCCAAATGCTAAAAGTAAAGACAAACCGATGGTTGCCAGTGCCAACCAGGAAGAAAGGGAAGTATTTGTGCCCAAACCTCCTGCGAAGACCCTTAAAACAAAGCCTGTTGCTACAACTAGAGAATCCAGAATAATGACATTGCGAAAATATCCCGAATACATAATTTGCAATAAGATGTAAGCAAAGACACTAAAAGTAAAGAAACTTCCAATAAAAAGGTGCGAAAAAACTAAGGAAAAAGTTATTAAAAACAAGGCTACTGCCCAGGCTAACCAAACAGGCAATTTTCCAGAAGCAATAGGCCGATTGCTTTTTATTGGATGCTGACGATCTTTTTCAACATCTTTTATATCGTTTATAAAATAGGCACTCGATGAAATCGCACAAAAAACGATAAAACATAAAATTGCCAGTTTAAAGACATCCCCTGTGAAAAGTAGTCCAGAGAAAAAAGGAGCCGCAAAAAGGCTTAAGTTTTTTAGCCATTGTCGTGGCCTTGCTGTGCGGATTAATTGATAAGTCAGACTAATAGGATTCATTGATACAATGATATGTTTTTACCTTTGTTATTGCAAACTTATAGAAATCCTAGCAAACAAATTCCAAAAAATTATCTTTGTTAATCAATTCCACACTGCCTTCAGGATAAGCTTCCATAAATTCTTTAGGTCTAGTAAAAGAATCTTTACTATATTTAAATTCGTATCCAAACAGCTTCCCCTCTCTTTCCTCAACAAGATCTATCTCTTTCTGATCCCAAGTTCTCCAGAAATAATTGTTAGCATGGATTTTTGAATATTCCTGTTTTTTTATGCGTTCAATAAACAAAAAATTCTCCCACAATTTTCCTATATCATCCCTATGATCTAGTGGATTGAAATTACCTATAAGGGCATTTCTAATACCGTTGTCATAAAAATAATATCTGGAAGTTTTTGTAATCTCATTTCGAAGGTTTTTTGAATAACCTCGTAAATTTATGAGGACAAATGACTTTTCTAACAAATCTAGATAGCGTTCCACTGTGTTTTTGCCCATTTGAAGGTTATCTCCAAGTTCCTGTAATGAAACCTCCTGACCTATCTGAAAGGCTATTAGTCTAAGCAAGTCATAGATTTTTTTAGAACTCTTCACATTTTCAAGTTCCAAAATATCTTTACATAAATAGGAATCACGAATTTGGTTTAGGTAATCAATTTTGGCTTCAAAAGAGTCGCTTGTAATTACTTCAGGATAGCTTCCATAAATAAGTAGATTGTCCAGATTTTCATACACAAAAGCATCTCCATAACTTTCTACCAACTCGGAGACTGCTACAGGGTAAAGTTTTAGCACATTTTGCCTTCCCACCAAAGGTTCGCCAAGTTTATTTGATAAATCAAAAGAAGCAGATCCTGTAGCTATTATTTTAATTCCCTTTATTTGATCTACTAAAATCTTTAGACCTTGCCCAATATTCTCGATTTTTTGAGCTTCATCAATAAAAACGAGATCGTAGTAGCTAAAAAAAGGAAGAATTTTTGAAAAATCAGAAGATTCTAGGACATCTTTTACCTGTATATTTTCCCCCGTGCTTTGATATATTTTCATATCGGAAGGTAAAGATTCTATGTAGTTTTGTATTAAAGTAGTCTTTCCAACACGCCTTGGCCCATAAAGGACTAGGACTTTATTAGGTTTTATATAATTTCCTATTTTTTTTGAGTAGTAGCGGTTTATCATATAGGAATATTAGCAGAAAATCCTATTTGCGTCAACAAGTGGACGGAAATATGCCTATTTGCGTCCGTTGATGGACTGTAATATGAAAAAGCTGGATGGCCTGCATTTTTATCTAATAGCTTAGCTATTCAAATCTTCAAAAATATACCCCAAGCCATAAACCGTTCTTATAGGGTCAAGTCCTGTTAAATCCTTTAATGTGTTGCGTAAATTACAAACATAGACATCCACTACATTCGAATCTGTTTTTGCAGAATCTTTCCACAAGGCACATAGAATCTTATCTCTAGTTAAAACTTGGTTTCTATTTAGGATAAAAAGCTCTAGTAGACTAAATTCTCGCCTTTTCATGGGAATCAACTTGTTTTTCAAAAAGACACTCCGTTTCCACAAATCAATAACTAAATCCCCCACTTTATATTCTTGATCCAAATGCGTCTCTGGAGAGTAGCGTCTTAAAAGAGCCTTTAATTGTGCAGATAACTCAATAGGTTCAAAATCCCTTCGCAAGGAAACATCTGCCCCCCTGTCAATGCTGGAAACTCTTGTAACAACTTCCGAATCGTTGCTTAATAATAAGATTGGAATGCCAATACCCCTTTGCCTAATCTGAAAGCAAATTTCATCGGCAGGAATTTTGGAAATATTTTGATCTAAAACTATAACTGAAAAGGAAGAATCTTCGGCAAAGTAAATGGCTTCTGTAGGGTCTGAAATAGTCTCTAAAATATGTTCCTGTTCCAAACTTTTGGATACTGTGTGGGCAATATTAGAATCTTCTGTCACAAGTAAAATCCGCATATATAAGCTATCTCGGTAGAAACCTCTAATCTTTAGCACAGAATCATTAAGGAATTATTAAAGAGGCTGGTTTAATAGGATGTTAGAATTCTTATATGCCAAAGTTTGTTTATTCCGTTGGGATTTTAATACTTTTATTAACTGGAGGATTATTTGCTGTAGTTAGCAACTTAAATCCAAGTGTAATTTATGCAAAGCCTCTCTTTTTGGTGCTTTTATTTGGCATAGCTTTTTTAATAGCCTCTTTAGTTGCTTTTTTCATAAATATTAAAAAACAATCATTTTTTACAGATACAAGAAAGATTTACAGAAAGGGCTTAAAAACGGCTTTCTTCTTTGGCTTAATTGCAACAGGACTTGCGTGGCTAAAAATTTATTCCTTATTAACGCTTATTACAAGCCTGTTATTTTTAGCCTTCATCTTTTCCTTTGCAAAATTATCCAGTGGAAACCGCAGATAAAAGTGATACAATGGGCAATATGACAGTAAAAAATTCAGAAAGGATCAAAATGGAAAATCGAGAACTTACCTTTAGAGTCTGGCATGAGAAAAAAGAGTATATGTATGACAATGTGGCAATTGGTTTGATGGGAAAAATCCTTTATTTAAGAGGTTCTCCAAAGAAAAAGGGTGCAGATTGGTATGTTAGTGAAGATGTGGAAGATGGAATTGTGACAATGCAGTTTATTGGAGTAAAAGATGACAAAAACCGAAAGGTTTTTGAAGGAGATATTGTAAAAGTTGGCGCACAAGAGAAGTTGGCACAGGTTGTATGGAATGAAGACTTTTTAAGATTTGAGCTGGACTTTGTTGAAGAAAAAAAAGTTGTGGATTTTGCGGATAAAAGATCTATAAGACAGCTACAGGTCATTGGAAATGTTTATGAAAATCCGGAATTAGTTGGAGGAGAGCCAAGGACTAATTCCAAAAATGTAGATTATGATTTGGATGTTGATGATGTTGAGGATGAGGACGAATAAGGAAATTAGATAATGCGCTATTCTCAGCTTTTTACTAAAACAAAAAAAGAGGCTCCTTCGGATGAGGTAAGTAAGAATGCGCAGTTATTGATTAGGGCGGGGTACATTCAAAAGGAAATGGCGGGAGTTTATGCTTTTTTGCCTTTGGGAAAGCGCGTTATGGATAAGATAGTGCAAATTATTAGGGAAGAGATGGAAAATATTGGAGGTCAAGAAGTGCTATTAGGTTCTTTACAAAACCCAGAAGTTTGGGAAATCACTAATCGATGGGAGGATGAAAGCATTGATGTTTGGTTTAAAACCAGCCTAAAAAATGGTACTGAAGTTGGTTTAGCTACAACTCATGAAGAACCCTTAACCAAAATAATGACTCAACACATCCAATCCTATAAAGATCTTCCAAAATATATCTTTCAATTTCAAAACAAATTCAGAAATGAAACCCGAGCAAAAAGTGGGATTATGCGAACAAGAGAATTTTTAATGAAGGATTTGTATTCTTTTAATAAAACTTTGGAAGAGCAAGAGGCTTTTTATGAACAAGCAAAACTGGCATACTTTAATGTTTTTGAAAGAATAGGCCTGGGTGACAAAACATTTTTAACTTTTGCGAGTGGAGGGGCTTTTAGCAAGTACAGCCATGAATTTCAAACCTTATGTGAAACTGGGGAAGACACAATTTATTTGAGTCGCGAAAAAGGCTTGGCAGTAAACAAAGAGGTTTTAGAAGATTCCGTTTTAAATGAATTAGGCTTAAAAAGAGAAGAATTAGAAGAAATTAACGCAGTGGAAGTTGGAAATATTTTTAAACTAGGGACAAAATATTCCGAGCCTCTGGGGTTATTTTATACAGACGAAAAGGGGGATAATAAACCCGTAATAATGGGTTGTTATGGCATAGGCCCCTGTAGAAGCATGGGTACAATCGTAGAAGTTTTATCTGACGAACAAGGAATAATCTGGCCAGAAAGTGTAGCTCCCTTTAAAGTGCATTTAGTAGGCTTAAATTTAGAAAAGCAGGAAGTAAGAGCTTGGGCCGAGAGAGTTTTTGAAATATTCCAAGAAGCAGGTGTAGAAACATTTTTTGACGATAGGATAGAAGTTTCAGCAGGCGAAAAGTTACAAGATGCAGACCTTTTAGGAATGCCCTTTAGAATCATAGTATCGGAAAAAAATGGTGAAAAAGTAGAATTAAAATCAAGAAAATCTGCAGATTCAGAATCAATTTCCATAGAAGAAGCTGTTAAGAAATTAGCTTAAAGTACCGTATAATAAAACTATGCCCGTAAGAGAACAACAAGTAACAAACAGACAACATCCTGTGCCTCAAAATATTATGGATGTTGAATTTAAACTTGTGGGATCGCTTACGATGCGTCAATTTGTTTATCTTGTAGTTTTTGCAATTGCGGCTTATATGGCAAAATTAAGTGTTCCTCAACCTTTTACATGGTTTTTTACTTTAGGAATAGCTTTCATCGGTGTGGCCTTGGCTTTTGTTCCCATTGAAGATAGAGGTCTTGATGAATGGTTAGTAAATTTTATAAAGGTTATTAACACTCCCACCGAAAGGATTTGGCGAAAAGAGGTTAAATTGCCTCAAGCTTTTTCTTATAGTCAACAAATGCTAGTTGTGCAAAAGGAGCTTATAACTTTGGCTCCCACAACAAGTAGAAGGAAGTTGGAAGAGTTTTTGCAACAGGAAAGTAAGCATTCTGCAAAGGATCCTTTGGATATCGCGGAAGATGAATACATTGCTAAGGTTAAGGAAGCTTTTGCAATGGCAGGGCCAGTCCCAGATGAAAAGTCTGTTGGGCAACTTTCGATTGGGGAAGTTGCTACTAAAGAGGAAGATGCCGTGCAGGAAGAGGTGCCAAAGGAAAAAGTAACTTCGGAAGGGGCGGTTGCACCAAAAGAAGAAACCCAAAAAGGCCAAGAAGTAGCTACACCTCAAGAAGAGAAGGCTAAACAAAAGCCAAAAACAGATAAGATTTCGCAAATTATAAAGACCCGAATGAGCAGCGCGCAAATATCCCTTCCAGATGAGCCGAATAGAAAAAGAACAACAAGATTACAACCTGTGGAATCTCATGCGGGAAGAAGATTTGTAAACCTAACCCCAACCCAAGGGCAAATAATCCTTCCAATACGCGGAGAAAAAGTGATTTTGCCAGATGAAGAGGGAGAATCAGAAGATTACGAAAGAAAACAGGAGCAGCTGGAAAAAATGCTTAACAGAAAAGAAGAATTTACAGCGGAACAACCCAAATTTTATAAGCAAATTCCGGCATTGGTAAATAAGCCAAATATGGTATCGGGAATCCTTAAAAATAGAAAAGGCGAGCATTTAGAAAATGTGGTTCTAGTTATAAAAAACGAAAAGGGAGAAACAATTAGAGCTTTGAAGACCAACAAATTGGGGAACTTTATGCTTTCATCTCCTATTCCAGACGGAGAATACAAAGTTGAAATAGATAAAACCAATGACACAGGGCTTACATTTGATATAATTTCACTCAGTGCCAACGGAGGATTATTACCCTCATATGAAATTATAGGTCACTAAATTTATGTCTAAAATAACTGCCACAACTCAACAACATCTGGATATAGAAGATATTCGAGATAACCTAATTATCCTAAAAAATGGGTCTGTTGCAGGAATATTAAAGACTACTGCAGTAAACTTTGACCTTTTGTCTGAAATAGAGCAGGACGCAATAATAGCCGCTTTTTCAATGCTTATAAACTCTATTACATTTCCAATTCAAATAGTAATAAGGTCTAAAAGATTGGATATTAGTAATTATTTAGATAAGGTTATAAAGCAGGAAAAAAAGATTGAGGACCCTTTGTTAAAACATCAAGCGGAGGCTTATAGAAAGTATATTCAAGAGACGATTTCTGCAAATGAAGTATTGGATAAAAAGTTTTATATTGTAGTTTCAACAAATAAAATAGTTGGGGGAGGACCAGGGTCAGGGAATCCATTTGAGTTTTTAGCCAGATTATTTGGACCAACAAAAGCCGCTAGTTCAGTGGATGTGCAAGGCGCTTTAAGAGCGGCACAGGTGGATTTGGAGCCAAAACTAGATCATATTCAAAAAGAATTTAGAAGAATTGGAATAAAGGCGGAGCAAGTGCAAACTCAAGAGTTAGTAGAATTGTTTTTTGACATTTATAACCCAAGTGCGGTGCATGGCCAAAGGATAAAGACAAATATTGCAGATTATCAAACGGCTATTGTAAACCCGGCAATTTTTGAGGAATAGTTGCAGTGTAAGAAAGAAGAAAAGTATGGCATTACCATTTTTAAATAAAGAAAAAGAAACAAAAAATACAAACCCAAAAGACAAGCAAAAGGATCCAGGGGTTGTGCTTTCCGAAGGGATGGTAAATATAAAGGATATTATTGCTCCTCCTGCAATTGAAGTAGATTTTGACTTTATAAAAATCGGAAATTCTTATTATAGGACGCTGTTTGTTTCTGGTTACCCAAGGTTTGTGGGAGCTAACTGGTTAGCCCCTATAATAAATTTTGAACATACCATTGATCTTTCTATGTTTTATTACCCTATTAAAGGAAAGATGGTTTTGGATGATTTGAAAAGAAAAATTACAGAGCTGGAAGCGACAACAATGGCAAATAAAGAGCAAGGGAAAATTACTGATCCAACGGTTCAGGCAGCTTTGGAAGATGCAAAAGATTTACAAGAGCAGTTAGTTAAAGGAATAGAAAAATATTTTCAATTTTCATTTTATATAACAATTCCTGCGGAGTCTTTGGAAGAGCTTAATAATGTAACGGCAAAGTTGGAATCTACCTTGGGTTCGCTTTTGCTTATTTCTAAGACGGCAACTTTACAAATGGAAGAGGCGTTTCAGTCAACAGTGCCCACAGGGATGGATAAGCTTTTAATAACAAGGAATATGGATACTACAAGTTTGGCAACTACTTTCCCCTTTACTTCTTCAGAGCTAACCATGGATGAAGGTATTATGTACGGGATAAACAGGCATAATGGTTCTTTGATTATTTTTGACCGTTTCTCTTTGGAAAACGCAAATTCTGTGGTTTTTGCTAAATCTGGGTCTGGTAAATCCTATTTTGTGAAGCTGGAAGCTTTGCGTTTAATGGTTTTTGGAGCCGAGGTTATTATTATTGACCCAGAAGAGGAATATCGTACTTTGTGTGATGCGGTTGGAGGGAACTATATTGACTTTTCCCCAGATTCTCCCGCTAAGATTAACCCATTTGATTTATCGGGGATAGCGGTTGAGGGTGAAAATGAGCTGGGCCAGAAGCTTTTGTCACTCCACACTTTATTGAAACTGATCATGGGACAGTTAAGTCCAAGCGAGGAGGCTGTTTTGGACAGGGCGCTTATTGAAACCTATCGTATGAAGGGGATCACGCCGGATCCGGAAACACAAATGACAAAAGAGCCTCCGGTAATGGAGGATTTATACAAGGTGCTTCTTGGCGCAGCGGAGCCTGAGGCGCGGGGGATGGCGGAGCGGTTGGAAAAGTTTATTCGGGGTTCTTTGGCTGGGATTTTTGATTCGCAATCCACAATTCAGTTGGGTAATAAAATGACAGTTTTTTCCACCAAACATCTGGAAGAGCTGTTGCGTCCAATAGCTTTTTACATGATTTTGGATTATGTCTGGACCACAATTCGAAAGGATTTAAAGAAAAGAATTTTAATAGTTGAAGAGGCTTGGTACCTAATGGAAAATGAAGACAGTGCAAGATTTATATATGGTATAGCAAAAAGAGCTCGAAAATATTATTTGGGATTGACCACAATTTCGCAAGATGTTGACGACTTTTTGAAATCTAATTATGGAAAAGCTATTGTTACCAACTCTTCGATTCAGATTTTGTTAAAGCAGCACCCAGCCGCAATTGACTTGGTAGCGGACACCTTTTACCTTTCCGAAGGGGAGAAGCGCTTGCTTCTTGGAGCGGGACAAGGTGAGGGGTTGTTTTTTGCGGGAGCTAACCATGTTGCTATAAAGATTAAAGCTTCTCCAGAAGAGCACAAACTAATTACCACAGATCCAAAGGAGATTTTGCGTTTGCGAGAGGAAGGGTTAATTGCGGATAAGCCTAGAGTAATTAAACCTCAACCAAGTCATCAACCCTATAAACCAGAAAATACCCAAAAATATGAGACTTTTGATAAGGAGGGTAAGGTTAAACCCGAATTTACGCCTGAAAATAATCCAGCACCTACATCAGCGCCTTTTCCCCAACAGACACCACCTCCTCCAGTAAAGCAACCTGACTCCGAAATAGTGAAGCCTAATGGTAGATTGCCAAGTGCGCCTGCAAAAGAGGGTCCAACCCCTCCAAAACCACCCATCATTAATTCAATTCAGCCAAATAAGCCCACAGAAAATACGCTAATAGACCAAATGAACACCCTAAATCCAAATGCAGGGCCAAAAACCGGAAATATTGATCTCAAGGCTTAAAAACTATGATCTGGTTTCTCCATGGAAAAAATGAGGTTCAAATCCAGGAAGGCATTCAAAAGATTCTCAAACCCAGTCACTACAGCGAAAAAATAGAAATTCCCACGGAAAACATAGAAACACAATATTTTGCAGATACAGTTTGTACTCCAAACATTTTTAACCAAAAAAATCTTGTGCTTGTGCCTTTGGAGAAAGCTTCGGAGGAGTTAAGTTTAAAATATATAGAAATTTCTCAAAATAAAGCTAAAGATACAGATATACTTTTTTATTTACCAAAAAATGTTCCCGCAAAAAGTAAAATTCTTCCCGAACTTAAAAAGTTAAAGGAAATAAAAATAATTGAAGTAAAAGAAGAGAAGGACTGGACAATTTTTAACTTTGCTGATGCGGTCTTTGAGAAGAACAGAAAAAAAGCATATGAACTTTTAAGAACACTTGAGCTAAAGGAAGAAAACTCTGTAGCAATCCATGCAGTACTTACAAACCATTTAAAAAACTTGGCAAGAATTGCTTTTAATGCCGAAATAAAAGTAGCCCCATTTGTAAAGACAAAAATTCAAAGGCAGGCAAAAAATTTTTCTAATAATGATATTCTTGATTTATACAAGTTTTTTTACAAAGTAGATAAAGAGCTAAAAACTGGAGGAATTAGGGAAAATGTGGCAAATGTTTTAACCATAGAGAAAGTTTTTGAACCAAGCAAAGATTATGATGCAAAAGAAGATATACATAAAAGATGAATCGTCGGATCCCATTTATTCGGTAAAAAATAAGGATTTTCTGATAAAAAGCCGAATTTTGCCTACTGCCTTAATTCTTGGAGGATTAACTTTGCTGACAACGCAAGTGGCTTATCCTTTGGTTTTCTTTACTTCCAAGGAATACACAAAACCTGTTGAGGCTAGTGTCTTGGGGTATGTTAGCGGATTTAGGGAGTTTGAATTTGAGGAATTGCCTCAACAAGGGGAGCAGGCGGCGCCAGAGGTTGCTAAAGCTACAGAAATTAAAGAGACTCCTAAGTTTTTTCAGATTACTATCCCAAAATTAAAAATAGAAAATGCCTTGGTAGAAATTAATGCGCCTTCATTAAATCCTGATGAGGCTTTAGGCCATTATGCAGGTTCCGCCCTTCCA
>CAZHSR010000027.1:1698-12283 GCA_964535155.1 uncultured Candidatus Saccharibacteria bacterium | reverse complement strand
TAACAATTTTTAATGTAAAGGCTCACGACAAGAAGTCAGAGTCGGAAATTTCAAGAGAACATACCACTAACAATCAAAGTGTTAGAAATACTTTAATAGAAAGAGGTATTCGCCCTGAATCTCTTCCGCCAGAAGAGGATGTTAAAAAGGTTGAAAAAAAGCTTAAAACCGAAGAAAAAAAGTTTCTCAAAAAAAGGGATTAATTTTACACAAACCAAGCCTCCAAATATGCTAAGATTTTAATATGAAAGTACTCATAACCAGAGAAATCCCAGAAGCAGGAATTAGGATTCTCCAAGAGCATCCGGAAATTACTTTAGATTACAGACAAGGTCCTCCCCTTTCCAAAGAGGAAATGCTAGAAGCTATAAAAGATGCGGACGCCTTAATTCCTGTTATCCCAGATCAAATTGATAAAGACATTATTGCCGCAGGAAAAAATTTAAAAATTATTGCAGCTTATTCGGTTGGATATGACCATATAGATATTGCCACAGCTAAAGAAAAAGGCATTTTTGTTTCTAATACCCCTGGGGATTTAACAGAATCCGTGGCAGAACACACAATTGCGCTCATGATGGCCGTTGGAAAACAAGTGGTTAATGCTGATAAATATGTTAGAGAAGGTAAATACAAGTACTGGGATCCCATGATTTTTCTAGGCTCAAAATTTAGAGGAAAAACTTTTGGAGTTGTTGGATTTGGGAGAATTGGTCGTCACACAGCTGACATTGCTAGAAATGGCTTTGACATGCGCATTGTTTATTGCGACAGGTATCAACAACCCGCTTCTGGAGCGGAATTTGCAACTTTAGAAAAGCTTTTAGAAATTTCGGATGTGGTCTCTTTAAACTGCTCCCTAACCGAAAGTACCCACCATTTAATAGATGAGGCTCAACTAAAGCAAATGAAACCAACCGCTTATTTAATAAATACGGCAAGAGGCCCAGTTATAAATGAGAAAGCCTTAATTAGAGCTTTGCAAGAGGATTGGATTGCAGGGGCAGCACTTGATGTTTTTGAGGAAGAGCCTGAAGTTCCTGAAGAGTTAAAAGCTTTGAAAAATGTTGTTTTAACGCCACATATTGCTAGTGCTACAAAAGAAGCAAGGATTCAAATGGCTAGAATGGCTGCGGATAATGTTGTGGAAGTGCTTGTGTACAATGAAAAGCCTATAAATCAGGTGGCTTAGTTTTTCAGAAAGTTTTTTTAGAAAAACCTTGAAAGAGAAAAAATGAGATTCATAAAACGAAACATACCAATATTTGTAACAGGACTCGCTTTACTAGTGCTTTTTGCAATTGTTATAGCACTTTCCCAAACAAAACAGGCAGAGGTTCCAACTTTAAAAACTATTGATGACGCCGATTTAATAGCCGCCCATACTTATATTTTAGGCTTTCCAGAAGCACCTTTAAGCCTAGTGGCTTTTTCCAATTACCAAAATTCAGTGGAGCTGGCGTACTTAGATGCAATTTTTGAAGTTTATAAAGCAGAGCCAAGATATTTAAGTGTAGCACTGCGCCCTTTTACAAAAACTTCGGAAGGGAAGGCAGTTGCAAAAGCAGCTCAAATAGCTGGGGATCAAGGAAAGTATTGGGATTTTGCAGTTTTGGCACTGGAAAATTCGGATGAGACGCCGACAGAAAAAACTTTAATTTCTTGGGCAACTCTTTTAAATTTGGATATAAAAAAGTTTGAGTCTGCACTAAAAGACAAGGGATTTGATTCAATTATTGAGGCGGATTTAAAGGATGTGGAAAAACTGGAAATTGTAACTTCACCTACTTTCTTTTTAAATAAGCAACGGCTAGATGTTAGAAATGCGCAAGATTTAAAAGATTTGCTAGAACTGGAAATTGCAAGAATTAAGAGAGAGAAAAAATTGGAGGTGGCGGAAGAAGAAGAGGGAACTGTAGCGGAACCGGAGGAAAAAGAGTTAACGCCTCAACAAAAGGCACGGATAGAGACTTTGATGGAAATTAAATATACCGAAGAAGGGTGGGATCCAGCAGAGGCACAGCCTTTTAAGGGGCAACCTATTCGATGGGAGAACACCACGGACCGAACCATTTACCTACAACCTTTGGACAAGTCTTATGAAGGTTTTAAGGGAATAGTGGCAATTGAACCAGGAGAATTTTTTGAATATAAATTCCCTTCGGGAGGGATTTTTAGGTATCAGGAGATGGCAACTTATAATTGGGGTATGGTGATTATTGATTGGTAAAAAAATTTAAGGACACTTCTCAAGAAAATCTAACACCTACAACCAAAACCTATTCCCTACTAGGGCAAATTTTGTTTAAACAGCATTCGTCACATTTTGGCTTGCGAGCAATACAAACATACCTTCCATGTAAAACCATAGCTCCAGAAAAATTTCTCCAATACTTTTGAGAAATAATTTCCATAAGCTCTCTCTCTATCTTTTTTGCATCTTGAGTTTCTACAAGACCCAATTTATTGCTAACCCGGGTAACATGCGTGTCAACAACAATCCCTTCGGCTATGTCCCAAAGTTCTTGTAAAATTACATTTGCGGTTTTGCGGGCAATTCCTGGTAAAGACAACAAATCATCCATTTTTTGAGGAATATTACCTTGAAAATTGGTTAAAACTTTGGAAGCAGTTTCTTTTAATCGTCCTGCTTTAGTTTTGTGAAAATTTACACCATAAATATCCTGTACTAACTGGGAAATATCAGCATTGGCAAAAGCTTCCCAAGAGGTGTATTTTTTAAATAGCTTTTCCGTAACCTGATTTACTTTTTTGTCTGTAGTTTGTGCAGAAAGCATAACTGCAATAACAAGTTGCATTTCATTTGCAAAGACTAGCTCGGTTTTTGGGGATGGGTAGTTTTGCTCAAGTAACTGAGCCACTTTTAAAGCTTGTGCTTTTTTATCCATATCAAAAGTATATCAACAATCCAGAAATTTGACTTAAAGCAGAGTATCTTATAGATTAAAGTTAAGGAGAATCAGGAGATGGGTTTTCCGTGTTCTGGGGGTGCTCCCCAAAGTACTGTTAGGGGGCATCCCTAGACTTTGCTAAAAACTTCAGCAGAAAGCAATTTAAAAAGCCAATTTTTTAAACATATCCACCCAAACCGAAGTATCCAAATCATGCGGGCGCAAATTCCCATTTATTCCAGTGCGTGACAACTCTTCCTTTGTAAAAGGCTTATTTAACATTTTTCTTGGATGCGAAAATCCCTTATGCAAAAACCTTTCATACTTTTCCACCACTTGAGGATCGGCAAAAATCTCATCGGTAGGCTTTTTGTCTAAACAAATAATTGCACCATCCACTTTTGGAACTGGTGTAAAAACATCTTTTGGAACAGTTTTTAAATATGTGACATCAAAAAAAGTTTGCAAAAAAGAGGACAAATAAGAAGCTCTTGGCGCCTTTTCCACCAGATTTTCTGCCACCTCCTTTTGAATTAACAGAACCGACTTTTCTGGCCTTTGTGGCAACTTAACCAACATATGCAAAATCGGCGATGTGATGTAGTAGGGCAAAGACCCCAAAACCTTAAAACTTGTTTCAAAATCTTGTTGCGGGAGCCATTGCAAAATATCCCCTGTTATAACAGTGACATTTAAAGTTGGTCTAAACATTTCTTCCAGTTTTGAAATAAAGCGATCATCAATTTCCACAGCGTAAATATGCGAGGTATGCTCAAAAAGCTGTTCCGAAAGCTTTTGAGTAACCGCGCCAAGTCCTGCCCCAATTTCCACAACTTTATCTGTTGAGTTTAAATTTAGGGACTGCACCATGTACGATGAGATTTCGTCGCTAAGCATAAAGTTTTGACCAAGGGATTTGTTGGGTTTATAAAGGTTGTTGGACATGGGTATATTGTAACAGGGTTTTTTTTGGATGGAGAAAAGGATATAAGGGGAATTAATGTGAATTGTACAGATACACAGGGGGAATTTACGCTAATTCGAGGGAAAAAGAAAACCGAAGTGGTCAAAAAACAACCACCTCGGTTTGTTGGATAGGGGCTTACCTAGGCTTATATCCCTGACTTCTGAGAAGATCCCGAAGTTTAATAGACTCCTCAAGTACCTTCAATTGATCGGGTAAAAGACCCCCCTCCTGACTTTTTCCCGCCTTTTCCATAAGAGCAATAATACGCTCAGCATTTCCAAGGGCGCGACGCCAGCCGACAGGTTTCTTCGATTTACTCATGACAACCTCCTAGTTGAAATTGAACAATGATACAAGCAGAATATCAAAAAAGATTAAATTTTGCAACCCATAGTCACCTTGGGCTGTGAAAATATCTCTGTCTACCAACTAAAATCCCCTCGGTCGTAGTCTAGTGTGTCTAAAAATTCAGAAATATCTTTGTCAGAAGAACCAGAGCCACCTCCAAAATTGCCACCTCCAAAACCGCCCATCCCACCACCTCTCACATCCCCCAGAGCCTCCCCGACCTCCCCCGAAAACTCCACCAAATCCGTTGCAATCTCCCCCACAAACCGACTCACCATATTTGCCTGCATATTTCCAAACAGCAACCTACACTTTGTATTTGTCATATAGACCTGCTTTTTTGCCCGTGTTAAAGCCACATAACAAAGCCGTCTCTCCTCTTCCAGTTCGGAAGCCTCAAACATAGACTGGCTATGCGGAAACAGGCCCTCTTCCATTCCTACCAAGAAAACCACGGGAAATTCCAAGCCTTTGGAAGCATGAATTGTCATTAAAGTCACTGCATCCAAGTCAAAAGCATTTGGCTTATTTGCACTTTCTATCAAGGAAACATTTTCCAAAAATTCACCTAAATCACTAAACAGGCCTGCTACAGACCGCAATTCCATTAAATTTTCTGACCTATCTTTTGCCTCTTCACTTCCATCATTTATCCAAGCCAAGTACCCCGTTTTTTCTAAAACTAAATCCAAAAGCTCTAGAGTAGAAAGCTCTGACACTAAAGAAATCCATTGTGACCAAGCCAACTTTGTCTTCCGTTCTATTTTCGCCACATCCCATCCAGAAGTTTTTAGCTCCTCTAAAGCCTTTTTACCCACACCTCTTGGAGGAACATTTACAATTCGCTCCCATGAAACGGAATCCAAAGGGTTATACAAAACTCGCAAAAAAGAAACCGCGTCTTTTACCTCTTTACGTGCATAAAATCTAAATCCTCCAATAATTTTATAAGGCACACTATTTTTTATTAACGCCTCTTCAAAAGTTCGAGACTGTGCATTTGTCCTATACAGAATTGCTATGTCTTTGTAATTTCTCCCTACAACTAAAGCCTCCCTAATCTTAGAGATCACATATTCCGCCTCATCTCGCTCATTTAAAGCCGTATGCATAGTCAATTTCTCACCAGGTCCATTTTCTGTCCATAAATCCAAAGAAATATGACTAAAATTATTTTTTATAACACCTTTTGCTGCATCTAAAATATTTTGAGTAGATCTATAGTTTTTTTCCAAATTATAAATTGTGGCATCAGCATAATCCCGCTGGAAATTTAGAATATTTCTATAATCCGCGCCTCTAAAGCTATAAATTGCCTGCGACATGTCCCCTACAACATACAAATTTTTATGGCTATCCGAAAGCATTTTTGCCATTACATATTGAGCCTTGTTAGTATCCTGATACTCATCAACTAAAACATGTTTAAAAAATTGCTGATATTTTGCCAAAATTTGCGGATTTTCTTGATATAAACGGACAACTTCTACAAGAAGGTCATCAAAGTCCAAAGCATTATTTTTTCTTAAACGAGTTTGATATTCGAAATATACTTTAGCTACCGTTCTTGGGAAGTATCCTGCCACCGTTTCCGAATAATTTTGAGGCGACATAAGTTCGGTTTTTGCACCAGAAATAGCGTTTAAAACGGCTTTAGGCTTAATTTTTTTAATATCAATGCCATAGTCACGAATTATTCCTTTTACTACGGCTTCCTGATCCGAAGTGTCGTAAATGACAAAGTCTTGCGAAATTCCAATGTTTTTTCCGTCTCGGCGTAAGATTCTGGACCCAATTGAGTGAAATGTTCCGCTCCAAGAAGGGATTTTGTTGCCGCCTTGTAACAGATGGGAGACGCGCTCTTTTATTTCAGCAGCAGCTTTGTTAGTAAAGGTTACAGTTAATATTCTGTCCTGCTCAACCGAAAATTCTTCAATTAAATAGGCAACTCTATGGGTTAAAACTCTGGTTTTGCCACTACCTGGACCGGCAACAACAAGGGCAGGCCCTTTTGGGTGCTTAATGGCGGCTATTTGTTGGTCGTTGAGTTGGTCAAAGAGTGTGCTCATGCTTGAATATATTAGCACAGGTAAGGTCAACGCTAACATGTTAAAATACAGTGTATGCCAGAGTACTCAATAGAATATCCCCGAGGGCCGCAAAGTGAAAGCCCCCATCAGGGAAAGGTGTATTCCCTAATTGAAGAAACAGTAACTAGGACGTCCCCGAAAGAGCATAGTAATATATGGGACGATGCAAATACTACCGAGGAGCTTAATACCGGATCAAGGGCATTGGCACTAACAATCCTCAACAGGGCCGAAATAGAAGGAGTGCCTAGATTAAAAAGAATCACAATTGGGACAAGAGAACTACTAGGAGAGGAAAAGAAAGTACGAACCGCAGAGATCGAAAAGGTGGAAGGAGAGACACTAAACCAACTGGAAAACACTAGTCTCAAGCAAAGAAAAAAAATAATCACGCAATTAGCAAGAATTTCTTCGGAGTGCGCAAGAGTTGGTATATTGCACAACGATATATCCCCCAAAAATATTCTTTACGACACAAAAAGGGATAAGACATACTTAGTGGACTTTGATGCAGCACTACTTATGGACACCTACGGTTCAGAGGAACTTGCATTTGCAAGAATAAGAACTGGGGGGGTTCCCTATACCATGGCTTATGCTTCTCCAGAAAAGCTTGATTACTTCCAAGAAGAGGGATCTCCAGATACCATAAGTGAAAAATCTGACATATATTCCATTGCATGTGTGGGACTAGCACTGTTAGTGGGGATTAGAAATTATGAAGACGCCTTCGTTATGATACACGAAGATCCCGAGCCAATCCTGAAGACATTAATCAAAGAAGGAGGGTTATCCAACGAACCTTTTTGCACATATCTATTGGAGCAGATGAGAGAAAATCCACAAGACAGAAGTGCCAAAACTTTGAAACAGTTGTATGAGAAATTAAATACCCTAGAAAATGAAGCTTAAAACATTAACTGTAATATTCCTGGTCGGCATAATCACATATTTTTTTGTACTAAGTCAAAAGCCCAAACACAGAAACCTCCTCATGGACGGAAAAGAATACACTTTGGAAATCGCGGACACCCCTTCCAAACGGGAAAAAGGCCTAATGGAAAGGGAAAAACTTGCAGACAATGAAGGCATGCTTTTTATATTCCCACAAGAAGCAAAACACTCTTTTTGGATGTATAAAACTTTGATTCCTTTGAAAATGATTTGGCTTGATAGCAACTGGGAAATTGTCCATGTGGAGAAAAATGTGCCCCCTTGTAGGGAGGAAAATCCTTTAAGATGCCCGACTTATGCTCCTCCAAGGCCTGCGAGGTATGTGGTGGAGGTGAATCCTTAATTTGCACAGGGCGACTTTGGGGAATTACACAGGAGAAGGCAATATTCTAGTTTAAATAGAGTTTACTTTGAATTATAGTAAAAGCTTCTGTGCAAAAATTATATCCAAAATGGGGCAAAAATTACTCCAAAATTCTATTCTAACTAGACATTCCTATATTAACTTAATCAATGTATGTTGATATAAATAGGATGTGTGGGCCGGGTCCTGATGGCAGACAGGAACTTGACACTCCAAGTCTGGGGGTTTGATTCCCCTCCGGTCCACCATTTTTTAATGTAAAACAGACATAGAACAAATAAACCAACAATTATAATCGTATTGACATGCGGAGGAATATTGAGTAAAATATACAAAGTGTCAAGTTCTTGTCGCAAAGCTTAAGCTAAGGACAGACTTAGAAACAGAAAAGCTCTTATTTACTTAAGAGCTTTTTTGTTTTTTACACAAAATCGGCAGGAAACAAGAAAAATTGTCAAACACCAAACAGACCGTTTATGCTAAAATCAGCATAATGACAACAAAACCAAAGAAAATACTTATAACTACAGCCATAGATTACGCCAATTCCACAATTCATGTGGGTCATGCTTATGAAAAAATCTTGGCAGATTCAATTGCCCGTTATTACAGGAAACTCCTTGGTGCAGAAAATGTTTTATTTGTAACTGGAACCGATGAGCACGGAACTTCCACTTATAAGGCGGCTCAAAAGGAAGAAACTCCTGTTGAAAAATACACAGAGCAGATTTCCCTTGCTGACAAGGAGCAAATTGATGCTTTAAATATTTCTTACGACCGATTTATTCGCACAACAGATGCAGATCATGAAAAAATGGCCTCTGAATTTTTTGAAAAGGCTTTAAAATCAGGCTCAATTTATAAAGGTAAATACGAGGGTTTATATTGCGAGGGGTGTGAGGCTTATAAAACCTTGTCGGAGCTGGATGAAAGTGGAAGATGCCCAAATCATATTAGTAGGGAGATTCAAAAAATAGAGGAAGAGAATTATTTCTTTAAGTGGGGGGATTTTGCGGAAAAATTGGAAGAAATTATAAGAACACAAAAGGATTTTGTTTTACCTGAGGGAAAAAAGAACGAAATGCTGGGATTTTTAGCACAAGGACTGCAAGATCTTCCTGTAAGTAGACCAGAATATAAGGTACCATGGGGAATCCCAGTGCCAGGGGATGAAGAGCAAGTAATTTATGTTTGGTACGACGCCCTGGTTAATTATTACACAGCAGCAAAGGAAAAAGGCTTTTGGGATGAGAATACAAAGATTGTGCATTTTGTTGGAAAAGACATTTTAAGATGGCACTCGCTTTTATGGCCAGCAATGCTTTTAAATCTAGGCTTAAAGTTGCCTTCAACTATTTACACGCATGGATTTATAAATTTGGATGGTCAAAAGATAAGCAAATCTCTGGGAAATGTTATTTTTGCAAAAGATTTGGTGGAAAAATATGGAGTTGATGCGGTTCGTTACTATTTCCTAAAGCATGGCCCAATTATGGAGGATGTAGATATTTCCATTTCTCATTTTGAAGAGGTTTACAATGCGGACTTGGCAAACGGATTAGGAAATACTGTTGCAAGAATCGCGAAAATGGCAGAAAACTCTGGGTTTAGGTTTGAGGCAGATGCGGAAAGATCTCTGGGGGGGACAACAAAACTATGGGAAGACGCATGGGCTAAACCTTTAGCAGAGTACAGGGTTGATTTGACACTTCAAAACATTTGGGGATTGCTTTCACAGCTGGATAAACACATAAATGAGTATGAGCCCTGGGCAGAAAAAGACCCAAAAAGACTAAAAGAAGTACTGGAATTTGAGGTAAATTCTGTCAGATACATTGCTCAAGTGATAGAACCCTTTTTGCCTGATACTAGTCAGAAAATCCAAAAACAGTTTGATGGAGAGGCTATTGCAACAACAAATTCACTCTTTCCAAGGCTATAGGAAGGGCGAAGCAACTTTCGGTTAAGTTTTGGTCTATTTATAAAAACTCCCCTTCCTGTTAGAATAAGCCCATGCTACTGGCAAAGAATCGAAAAGCACTGTTCAACTACGAAATCATAGAAAAGTATGTTGCTGGAGTTATGCTTACAGGATATGAGGTAAAGGCCATTAAAGAGCGCCAGGTTAGCTTTGAAGGGGCTTTTATTAAAATTGAGCATGAAGAGGCTTTTTTATTAAACCTTCACATAGGAAGGTACTCTAAACAGGCACAAAAAGTGGATGAATTTGCGCAAAAGAGGCCAAGAAAATTACTTTTAAACAGGCAAGAAATAGAGGAAATTACAAGGGAAGTTCAAGAAAAAGGAAAAACTATTGTTCCTATAGCTTTTATATTAAAGAATAATCTGGTAAAATTGGAACTGGCTGTAGTAAAGGGAAGGAAGAAATACGAAAAGAAGCAGGTGGCCAAAACTAGGCAGGTAGAAAAGGATTTGCTAAAAAGCCGTAAAGATATGGGAATGCGGGGGTAAAATCCTTTAAGAACTGCAAAACAAGGGGATGATCGGATTTGATTGATTGCACTTTTAAAATATGGGCGCAAGCCAAGTTGCTGACACTTGTAAATCACAGCAAAAAACACTTGCCGATAATATGGTAAGCGAACCAGAATATGCTTTCGCATACGCTGGTGCAATGGCCTAAACTTAGGTTTAAGTCAGGTTCTAAAATCTCTATCCGAAGGGATTTATAGGATCTAATAAAATCGGATTGAGGGGTGCAAACCTGGTAAAAGTGCAACCCAAGAGCAAAAGCTCAAACCAAATACCTAGAAAGGAATAACAAGGGGAGTTAAAAACCTTGCCTTTTGAAATAAATTTTAACTAAGCTTGTAGATGTTCATATTTGGTCTTTCAAGACAGGGGTTCGATTCCCCTCATCTCCACCAAAAAAGTCAGAAAGACTTTTTTGGCTCAGGTAAATTTGAACTTTCCATACTATAAATAAGAA
>CAZHSR010000027.1:0-1688 GCA_964535155.1 uncultured Candidatus Saccharibacteria bacterium | reverse complement strand
AAAGTGAAAATTTAGCTGTGCCCGAAAGAAGTGTACTCACTTCTTGAGCAGGTTGGTATTGCTTGCAATCTTTGAATACAACTTTGAAACCATAAAAAGAAGCAGTGACGCTCAGAAATCTAGGCTCCCTGCATTCTTATATTAATATTATAAGTATGGAAAAGAAAAAAATACAGGAATTACTAGAATCAAAAAAGCCTCGTGATGTTAAAAAGATTACTAAAGGAAAAAATATAAAAGAGAAGAGAAACACTACAGAAGTATTTTTAGAAGCTGCAAAAAATGCCCATAAAGGCGGACCTCCGGATTTAAGTACAAATGATGATTACTTGTATGGGGATTTATAAAAGTTTAATAAATTCTGGGTCACGCAGAAACTCACTCTGCAAAAACATCACAAAAAAAAGGAAGGGTTAAAAACCCTAAAACCATGATAAAATGCCAACTACTATTGTTTTCTGCTAACAATATAGAGCCAAACAATAAGGAGGGTTGGCAGAGTGGTAATGCAGCGGTTTGCTAAACCGTGACGGGGTAATATCCGTCCGTGGGTTCGAGTCCCGCACACTCCGCCATTAAAGTTGCAAAGCAACTTTAATGACTCAGGTAAATGCGACTGAATAGGAGCATTTAGCTGTGCTTCAAAGATTGCCTGCAATCTTTGAATACTGTTCTAACACTTAAAACCCATCCCCTCGACAAACCCAACAAACTCCACTAAAATAAAAACACTATGCAGATTACAGAAGTGACAAACTTTTTAGGCATTACAAACACAAAATCCAAAGAAGCAGTCCCCGCTGAAAACCCAATTTTTGATTTAGAAAAACTCGGCGAGAAAAAAGTTCTTCACACTTGGGAAGCCCCAATGAGACTACCTATAGAAGCTTTTAACAGCAAACTTACTAAAAACCTTTTTATTATCGGCGCAGTCCTTGGCTTGTTCTTACTCTTAATAGGCGAATTTTTTATAATACTTGTCATTGCCAGCGTAATTTTTATTGGATACATTTTAGCCAACACCCCTTCCGAAATGGCTTCGTACGAACTTTCCACACACGGAGTTAAATTTATGGATCACTTTTACTACTGGAATGAGCTGGGCAACTTCTTTTTTACCGATTCCAAAGGAAGTGTAATTCTAAATATTGATGTTAAGGACAAATTGCCCGCAAGACTGTTTCTGACTGTCCTAGAAGGAGAGAAAGAAAAAGTAAAGGATATTTGTGAATCTTATTTGCCATATTTAAAAGAAGCTCCTGAAACCTTTATGGATAAAGCATATAAAAAAGCTGTGAGTAAGTTAGACCTTTAATTTATCGAATCTTGCCCAACAAAAACAAATTTGCAATTACACCGTTTAGATTTTTTAACTGTTTTGAGTTATATTCCTATTGCACAGCATTTTGTTGAGGTTGTTTTGTACGCGCCCGTAGTTCAGAGGATAGAACACAGCGTTGCGGACGCTGAAGTCGGGGGTTCGATTCCCTCCGGGCGCACCAAAAAGCTTTCGCGTAGCGAAACTTTTTGGGCCAACACAAATTTGAGCCGAAGGCGATAATTTTGTTGGACTGCCAAAGAGTATTCTCTTTGGCAACGAAGGTGCAGAAGTTTTACAAAAGACAATAACTTGAATTTTTCCTGGGCCGTTAGCTCAGATGGCTAGAGCGCTACATTCGCATTGTAGA
>CAZHSR010000026.1:0-12754 GCA_964535155.1 uncultured Candidatus Saccharibacteria bacterium | reverse complement strand
ATACTTGTAATGCTAGCCAATTCCTAATCTTAAGGCTGTTGTTAAAACCTTCTTTCCTTACAACATTTCTGTCTATATGCTACACGGATTTTCCTATTATTTTTAGACCTGTTTGTATCTGCTATAATTTCAAAATGAATTGGGTTCTTATAGCGTTACTACCTCCAGCTCTCTGGAGTATTACAAATCATATAGATAAATACCTTTTAACCAAGTTTTTTAAGGGCGGGGGAGTTGGGGCACTTATGGTATTCTCCTCAATAATTGGCGTTTTCCTTTTACCTATAATTGCCTTTCTACATCCAGAGGTTTTAAGATTTACTTCCAGCAGTTTGCTTATTGCATTTAATGGTTCTCTATATGTATTATCTGTCCTGCCATATTTTTATGCATTACAAAAGGATGAGACTTCTATTACTGTGCCTCTATTTCAACTTATCCCTGTATTTTCTTATATTCTTGCATTTTTGGTTCTTGGTGAAGTATTGACTAAATTTCAAGTATTTGGGGGTGCCTTTATTGTTGTTGGTGCAATTGGAATATCTTTAGATTTATCTGAAATCAAGAAGATAAAGTTTAAAAGTGATGTATTTTTGTTGATGCTTCTATCTTCTCTTTTGTTTGCTTCAAACTTTCTCTTTTTTAAGTTTTTTGCTATACAATCCGATTTTTGGTTTGTAAGTTTTTGGGAATATGTTGGATTTGCTTCATTTGCGGTTCTTCTAATGGTCTTTGTTAAGCCTTATAGAGAGCAATTTTTGTCTGTGATAAAAACAAATAAACTTACAGTGTTAGGAATTAATGGAATTAATGAAATAGTAAATATAGTGGGTAAAGTTGCTTTTAATTTTGCTTCTTTGCTTACGCCTGTAACAATGGTATGGATTGTTAATGGTTTGCAACCATTTTTTGTATTTATTTATGGGCTAATTCTTACTTTAGTTTTTCCTCATATTAGCCAAGAGAATATCTCTAAGAAATCTCTCTATCAAAAAATAGTTGCAATTTTGATTATGTTTACAGGAACTTATCTGATTAATAAGTAAAATTGGATATACCCCTAACAGGAGATTTATTAGTTTAATCTTGTAACTCCCCCATTCCCTCTGGTACCTTTCGCATCAGCAATAAACCTCCCTCAAATTCTGGACTTATCAAACTCTTGTAATTCACCGTCTCTTCCACATAAAATCCCTTTACTTTAGTATAGGAAGCAAATGCCTCATAATCTTCTCTTGGAGGCATCCAAGCTTTTTGAGAAATCTCTTCCATTGTTTGCGCATCTGCAAAATGCTCTAACCGATGATACGCATTAAACTCAAAAGTGCTGTAATACTCCAATTTTTCAATTCCATATTTTTCTGGAATCTCCCAAACTGTTTTTATTAAGCTTAAATAATCATGTTCCATGGCAACCGAAGTAGCGGCAAGGACGCCAACAAGGGCATAACTCAAAATTAGGGCCGGCTTTTTAAAATTCATCCATTTTCCAAGTGCTAATAAAAGAAGCGGAAGGGCAACCAAAATATATCGGTCGTAGTAACTTCTAAATACAAAAAATGTTCCCATTGAAATTGCTGTTGCCAAAGAAAGCACCCAAAAAGTGGATTTCTCTTTTAAAAGCGTTTTTAAATTAGAAGACGCCATAACCGAAAGCCCTGCAAAAGAAACCAAGGAAAGTAGCGTAATAAAAGCTCTTGCCCTAACTGGAGAATTTACAAAAAGAGTTTGTTTAATTCCCATGTGAAGGGAAGCGGGCAAGAAACCGGCGTAAGTTAAAATATTTGGGATATAAAACATAAGTTGTGTTTGAGTTTTCCAAAAATAAACTGCCACAACAGCCAAAATTGCACTGGTTACCAAAAAGGGGATTAACATTTTTTTTGTAAAAAATTGCTTTTCTATTAGCTTTTGAAACAAAAACGGAAGGGTTATTGGGAATGTAAAAAGTCCAAAATAAAACAGGGTCTTAAAAAGTCGTTCTATTGCCGTTATATAAGTGCTAAAAAGACCCAAGGATTCCAAGCTTTTTATAATTGAACCTTGCGTATAAACCAAGGTTTTTGGAAAAAATAGCTCATAAGCCAAAAAGACGGAAATTGGAATTAGATATTTAGCATAACTCTTTGGATTCCTTTTTTTCAGGATAAAAAAATCGGTTAGGATAAAAGCAGGAAGAAAAAATAGAGCTACTTGACGGCTTAAAAATGCAAAAGTCCAAAAGAGCACGCTTAAAAAAGAATTTAATTTTTGCTCAGACTCTTGAGCCCCTTTAGCATAATAATAAACACAAATTAAAATAGTCGTTAAAAAATAAGTCTCCGACATAAAAGTAAATCCCAAGTGCAAATAAAGTGGATTAAAAAACATTAAAAGAGTCAATAGAAAAGCTTTTTTATTATGTATTTTCTCTAGTACCAAGAGCTTGTACATGTAAATAGCTCCCACCAGATAAAAAACCGAAGTGAGGAGGCGCAAATAAGAAGGGTCAGGAGAGACTGCGTAAACAAGAACTCCTAAGATTACCTGAAAAATTAGCGTAGGAGTTGTATAGGTATGTAAATTCAAACCTCTCTCCGAAAAATGGCGTACATTCCATTCATAAACATAGTCGTCATTTAAAAGGAAGAAGCCTTTCCAGGGGAGGATTATTAGGAGAAAGAACCACAATAAGGTAAGGAGCAATAGGTGGTGTTTTACTGTTTTAGATTGCGAATTTGGTTCCATAATGTTTGCTTATAATAGCATTTTTGGTTGACCATCTTGCGTGATGTAGTTTTTTAAACAAAAAGAGCAACTTGCGTTGCTCTCTTGCTTTAAGTTTTTCTCCTTTACGAGAGATTATCTAGAGACTTCAACAGTCATTCCATTTTCGGCAGCAGGTGCGGCTATGGTAACTATGTTGTTTGCGTCAACTTCTATGGTATAACCTCCTCCTTGTGGGTCTAATGGTATTGATTTCAAGTAAGGTACTAAGGCGGTGGTTAATTCGGCGCTAATGGCTACTGGCCCCTCGGTTGTAGCTAATGAACAATCAGCCAAGATTCCCTCATTATCTACTATACATTGATGTACAGCCGTTAAAATGCTATTTACATCATTCCATCTTCTGGAGTTTCTGGAGTCAGCAAATCTTGTTGCAGGATCCAATGCTACAAAAACCACTGTAGCTAGTATTGCGATAATAGCAATAACCACTAAAAGTTCGATTAATGTGAAACCTTTGTTATTTTTATTTATTTTAGGCAGCAATTTTCCTCACCTCATTTCTGTTTAATTGGTCGTACTAATTCTTTGACCTACTGTTAATACTACACTATTTTCATTTTCCTCTTCCAGGGGTTCTTCCGAAATTTCCAAATCATACTCACTGTTTAGGGCTTGTTCTATTAAATCAATGGTTTCTTGTAGTACATCTTTTTTTCTTTGCAATAGAGTTTTTTCAGGTTCTTCATCTAAATTCTTCCCAACAGCGATCTTTTCAAATCCCTCTGCTTCTAGGATTTCTTTTGCGTGGTCCTTTTCCAATTCAATTCCCGTAATTAATATTTTCATTTCCTCCATTCTCTGTGTTGTCGGTTGAGTCCTTTTGTCCTTTTTTTCAATCTCTTCCAAAGTTTTTTGAATATTATTTGCCTTTCTTGCTTTTACTTTATTGGAATAGCTTACCAACATAAAAATTGCTCCCCCAAAAAGAAGCATTATGACTACTATAAGAATTATATTTTTCTTTAGATCCTGTTTTTTTATCTCCTCTTCCGTTTTATTTTGCTTGTCCTTTTTATTCGCAGCTTTCCTTGGCTCCTTCTTCTCTTCTAAATTTAAGACTTCTGTATCCTTTCCTTTTAAATCAGTCTTTAAAGCAATCCCTATAACTGGATCCTCATTTTGTTGAATGGAAATCTCTTCTGGTTCTACAGCTTCAACTTCCTTTTGGGTCTCCTTCAACGGTTTCAAAATGGCCTCATATATGCTTTTTACTGGAGCAAATGCTACAATTTTTTCTTCTACCACTTTATAATCCCAGGATTTTTCATCTAGTTCTTCTGGAATTATTCCCGAAACCTTCTTATGAATGTCTCTTCTTGTTAAGCCAGCTTTATATGGAAGTTCCAACAGATAGTATGCATCTTTTCTCAATAAGATCCTTATTTTTGAGCTCTTTTTGGAGGATTTTAAAAACTCCAGGATTTTAGCCGACTCTTCTGGAGAATCTGGATTCCATTTTGTTTTATGTTTGTCCAGAACTTTTTTATTTTTACTATCCACTATCGAAAGTTCGACTTCCGATCGGCTTAAAGATAAAACATAAATTTCTTTTTTCATTGGTATATTATTTTCCTTTTATTGTAGTTCCCACGACTTAATACTTACACTTCTTCCTAATGCTTCGGTTTGAATTATGAATCCTTTTTCATACCCATTTAATTCAGCACTTACAACAATTTCCTTCCCATCTTCAATTGCTGTTACTTCTATTATGCAGGAACCTCCACTAATAGACAAGGTCTCCCCCACATAATGTTCGTCTCTTTGGGTCTGAATAATACCTATTTCCGCACAGCTTTTGGCTATTTCCCCAACTTGAATACCCCTTTTTAATGCCAAAGTACTTTTTAAATTATCTGCTGTTATAAGCGGAATGGACATCAAAACTCCCATAAGCAGGGCACTTATTATTAAAATTGTTATTAATGCTACATATCCTTTTTGTGGTTTCTTCATATTTTTATTCTAGGCAACAACAAGTGTCTGCCGCAGGTCCTCCCGTACAAAATTCATCGCCTTCTGGAGCTCTGGTTCCTCCAGCTCCGCTACATTGGGAAGTATTTTGCACACAATTTCCATAATTAAAACCAACTTCACGGTCTATACATGCTTGGGAACATCCCGTTGGGGCACCTTCTTGTTCTATTAAGTCAAATTCTCCCCTAACAAATGATTCATCCTCCATTATGAACTCAATTATTAATTCCCCTTCGGAAATTTCATCATTAAATTTTATATAATCTATTGTTATTGTTGAATCCGCTGGAATTGTGACATTGGAAATATCTATGGTGTTTTCATTTGAAACACTTCCGGTCCACACAACGGATCCTTCAATTTGGATTTCCGTTACTCTTGTTGCATCAGAAATATTATTCCATTCGATATAAATTTCATCTAGCACAATGTCTTCTGTGCCACTGTTTCTGAGGGAAATGCCTGTTAATGATTGGGAAACCACTACTAAAGAAGCTGATGTTAAGTCGACAAGCGTGTATCTGGCACTTAAATTTGGTTTTGCCAATTCCCATGCACCTCTTATTTCTAAGGCGGGAATTTCTACTTGCGCATTTTCAGAATTCTCATTAGAAAGATTGGTTTTTGTAATACTGGAAAGGCTTAAATTATTGTCAAAATCCGTGAAATTTTGGCTATGCAGGGCCCAATAATTAGCTTTTCCCAAAACATTTAAAGCGTTGTAAGTTTGAGTGTTATTCTCTACAGTTTTTTCTTTTACATAAATCACATCCCAAAGGAATTTTATTGATCCAGTTAAAAATCCAGAAACAAGAGCTATATACAAAATTAGCTCTATTAAAGTGAACCCTTGTGATTTGTATAATTTATGTTTTTTCATATTAATTTATACAACAACAAGTGTCTTGACTTGGTCCCTGTGTACAAAACTGATTGCTATAAGGAAAGTTTACACTGCATTGCCCTGGATGAGACCTGCAAATTCCAGAGTTATATCCTTGGGAATAACAAAAGTCTTCACATGACCCAATAGTTAAGCTGCCGGGGACATATGCTCTTACAGTCTGCCATTTGGTTAAATAAGTTGTAAATTCCACTTGGCTTTGCCTTGCAGGAGTTGGATTCCAGGTTACTCTGGAAGTAATTAATTTTGTATCCATTTGAGGATCTTCGTCAATTACGGCATCTCCAATTGTTACAACTCTTCTAAATTTTCCATAAGTATCAGCACTTCCCAAAAATTCCCAATATCCTTGATTTGTGGTTAGTCCATAATTTCCGTTTACAAGAGCATCCCAAGAATTATTTCTTATTCCTCTAACTGCTTCTAGTCCTTCTTGAGCATAAGCAGCCGCTTGTATATGATCTTTTGCTTGTTTGTTTGCAGAAAGTGCCCCCAATACCGAAAGTGCCCCACTCCCAGCAATTATTAGCATAATTCCTACAGCTACAATAAATTCTATTATGCTTTGCCCTTTATCTTTTTTAGTTTTCATAAATATTTCCATTTTCATCTACCGAAATTGAGTATTGGGTTCCTTCGGCTGAGCTAAGAATAGTAAAGTTAGCTGAATTTGCATCTCCAGAGTTTTTAGTAAAAGTAACATTTGTGGCAGTAACGCTAATTCCATTGGGGATGGTAAAAACTTGATCTAATACCAAAGTTCTTGTGGCAAAAGTTTCCCCACTGTATAAAACTATCTCCCCCGATGTGACTTGCACTCCCCACGAAGTGTTTTCTCTTCCAGATTGAGCAAATGCCCTTGCAGTGTTTAAATATCCCATTAAAGCATCTCTAGTGTTTCTAACTTGATTTTTTTGATTAAAATTTGCCCCCATTGGAAATGTCATGACGGAAAGAATTCCAATTAACGCAACAGCTAAAAGTAATTCCATTAGGCTTATGCCTTTTGTGTCACCTTTACTTTTAATTGGGCAAGAAAATCTCATTTTTTAAAAAGAACCAGTTAACTCATATATAGGAGTAACAATTGCAATAGCAATGAAACCTACAGCCAAGCCAATGGAAAGGAGTAAAAATGGCTCTATAACAGTGGTTAAGTTGTTACTAAAATCGTCAATTTCGGCTTCATAAAAGTCTCCCAAATATAGTAGAGACTCCTCCAAAGTTCCGGATTTTTCTCCGACTTTTACCATTGTTATAAAAATTGCAGGAATTTCTTTATATTCACTATTAAGCAAGACCTCATGAATTGTGCTACCACTATTTACAGCGTCTTCAATTGTTTTAACAATATTTCTAAATTTTAAATTGGAGAGCGTATCTGCCGTAACACTTAAAGACTTTGAAATAGGCACCCCGCTTCTTAATAAAACCCCCAAGTTTCTAGAGAACTTTGCTAGTTGATCTAGCGCAATAATTTTTCCTACGATAGGAATTTTAAGTAAAAGTTTGTGCCAAAGAAGCTTGATTTTTGGATTTTTTATGGCAAAAGATAGCCCAATTATTAAGGCAAAAAGTCCTCCAAAAACAAAAAGCCCATATTGTCCCATAAAATTTGCTATAAACAAGAGGATTTTTGTAGTTAAAGGCAACTCTACTTCAAATGAATCAAAAAATTCTACAAGTTGAGGCAATATAAACATGGAAATAAACCCTCCCATTCCCACTGCAGCTACAATTATTAAAGAAGGATACAGCATAGCTCCTTGAATTTTTTTCTTTAAAACATAGGCTTTGTTTAGCTGATCTGCTAAAAAATTCATGTTTTCATCCAGCGTTCCTGATTCCTCACTTATTCTTATAAGGCTTATATAAAAGTGGCTAAAAGCGTTTTTATGCTTTTCTAAAGATTCTGAAAGGGTTTGTCCGTTTTTAATATCTTCCAAGGCAGTATTTAGGACATGTCTAAAATAGGGATTTGAAGTTTGCTCCACTAAGGTTTCCATGCCTTCATCAATAGGAATCCCAGCACGCAACATAGTGGAAAGGTGTTTTGTAAAGTTTACAATTTCTACAAGCTTTACTCTTTTTATAAGTTGTATTTCCTTTTTTTCCTTGTTTTGCTTGGGCATAATTTTGGTTTTTCCTTTGTTTAATTCTTAAGTTTTTGTTACTCTAATAACCTCTTCCAAAGTAGTTATTCCATTTTTAACCTTTTCTACACCATCTTCCAGCATAGTTACCATTCCAGATTCTATTGCTTCCTTTTGAATTATATCTGAGTCTTCTTTTTTGGTTATAGCTTCTCTAATTGCATCATTCATAACTAAAACCTCAAAAATTCCAAGTCTTCCTTGATATCCCGATCCATGGCACATTTCGCATCCTTCTCCATGGTAAAGCCTTATTTCTTTTTTATCAGGAAAATATTGCCTAAATTCCTCATGAATTTGATCTATCTCCACAGTCTTTGAAGCCTTACAATTTGTACAAATCTTTCTTACAAGTCTTTGTGCAACAATTATATTTACTGTACTAGCAATTAGAAACGGCTCTATGTTTAAGTCCATAAATCTTGGTATTGCTGTAGCGGCATCATTTGTGTGAAGAGATGAAAGTACCAAATGTCCTGTCATAGCGGAGTTAATTGCAATATTTGCGGTTTCTTCATCTCGAATTTCTCCCACAAGGATTATATCTGGATCTTGCCTCACCAAAGAACGCAATCCCTTTGCAAAAGTCAATCCTGTTATTTCATTAGTTTGAATCTGGTTAATTCCTTCCAAGCTATACTCCACTGGGTCCTCAATTGTGGTTATGTTAACTTCCCTTCGGTTTAGGAGTTTAATAATTGCATACAAAGTTGTCGTTTTTCCACTTCCTGTAGGACCTGTCACTAAAATCATCCCATGAGGCTGTTTATACGCATCTTCTACTTTTGCAAAGTCTTTTTCACCAAATCCCAAATCCTGTAAAGAAAATTGTCTACTTCGCTCTGACAAAAGTCGCATAACAACTTTTTCCCCCTCTGTTATGGGAACAATAGAAACTCGTAAATCCAAATTATCCATATCTGTATCTAGGGTTATTTTTCCATCTTGTGGCGCCAAATGCTCATCCGTTTGTAAATTAGCCATTACTTTTATGCGTGTAATAACTTGTGGATGCAGCTCTTTTGGAAGCTCAATTATGTCATGCATAATCCCATCAATTCTGAACCTTACCAATGACTTTTCATTTAAAGGTTCAATATGAATATCGGAAGACCGATTTTTATACGCATGTTCAATTATTTTATTTACAAGTTCTTGAATTGGGGGCTCCGAAAGACCCGCCGACCTAGATATAATCTCATCAAAAACCTTTTTCGTATCAATTGAATAAAGTGCTAAGGCATCCAAAATCTCATCCTCTGTTGTGTAGAAAATTTCTATATCTAGCCCCGTTTTTTTCTTTAAAAATTCAATTATTTCTGTATTCTCTGGATGAGCCATTGCCACTTTGAGTCCCTTTTCATCTCGTCCAAAAGCAACAATTTTTTGCTTTTTTGCTACTATTTCCGGAATTACCTCTAAAGCTTCTCTATTTACAGAAGTATGTTTTGCAGAAAAAAATGGAAGATTTAAAACATACGCCTTCACTTTGGCTAGATTTTCCTCTGAAATAACATCTCTTTCTAGTAAAAGCGCTTCTAGACCCATTTTTCCTTTTTGACTTTCCTCAAATAACGCTTTAAGCTTTTTCTCCTCTATTAAATTTAATTCTTTTATTGAATCCAAAAGTTTTTGATCATCCATATATTATTTTGAAAGCTTTTGAATTCTTTCTATTACCTCCTTTAATGAAATATTACTTTTTATAATGTAATCATCCGCACCAAGTTCTTTTCCCTTGTCTATATCCGATTGTTGCCCTAAATTAGACATTATTAACACTGGAATATTTTTTGTATTTTTATCTGCTTTTAATGCCTCAAGGGCTTCAAAACCGTCCATTATAGGCATTAAAAGATCTAATAAAATAATGCCTGGTTTAAATTCTGGAATCTTTGCTAAAAGTTCTTGCCCATTAGCAACAATCTCAATTTCAAATCCTTCTTTTTCTAATTTTAATCTGTATGCGTTTGCCAAAAACTTGTCGTCCTCAGCAATTATTATTTTTTTGCCATATTATTTCCTTGTCTTGATTATACAGTATCAATTTTTTTGTTCTCTGCAACTACAAACGGAAGTTCTATCCAGAAAGTAGTTCCTTTATCAAGTTCGCTTTCAAATCTTATTTTTCCTCCTGAGGATTCTACTATGGCTTTAGCTAAATATAGCCCTAGACCCGTTCCACTTGGTTCTGCTTTTACAGCGTTACTTCCTCTAAAGAATTTGTTAAAAAGTTTTTCTTGATCCTCTTTTGGAATTCCATAGCCATTATCTTCAAATTTTGAAATTAATGTTTCTGCCTTTTTATATAAGGAAATTTTTATGTCTCTTTTTTCTGGAGAATATTTTAGCGAGTTTGTAAGAATATTTAAATATACATTTCTAATAAGTTGTGCGTCTAACATTATCAGAGGAAGGTTTTCCACAATATCTAGGTCTATATTAAATTCTTTTCCTGAGACTCGTGCTCTAGCCTCTTTAATAACCTCTTCTAAAAGTTTTTTCAGATCTGTTGGTTCGGGATTTACTACAATTCGCCCAGATTCTACTCGAGATACATTTAATAGGGCGTTTACTAGGTCTATCATTCGTTGATTTGAATCGTACATGTCAATTGCGCAATCTTTTTGTTCCTTATTTAAACAGCCTGCACTTTCATCAATTAAACTTTCCAAATACCACTTTATTGCAGAAAGGGGAGTTCTCATTTGATGGGATACCAAAGACACAAAATCATCTTTCATTTTTTCTATCTCCTTTTCTTTTGTAATGTCTCTTTCTATCCCAACAAAAAAGCTTACTTCTCCTGTGTCATCTAATACCGGAGAAACTGTAGTCTGAGCAAAATAAGGGGATCCGTCCTTTTTTTTATTTTCAAAAGTACCTTTAAATGGCTTTTTTTCTTCTTTTATTGTTTTCCAAAAGTTTTTATAAAAGCCTTTTTCCATTTGTCCCCCCCAAAGATCTTTTGATCCTGCTTTTTTACCCAGTACTTTTATAGGGTCATAGCCAGAAATTTCCTCAATGGCGGGATTTGCATAAAGGATAATCCCTTCGGGGTCAGTAATAATTATTTGATCCGAAGTACTTTTAACTGCCATCTCAAATTTCTTTCCTGCACGCACATCCTCCTTAATTCTCACTAGGGTCTCGTATTGTTCCTTTATTTCCTTGTATTGTTTTTCTAGCTGATCCTTTTGTTTGGTAAGAACTTTGTTGGATTTTAAAACGATGATTATGAAGGTGATAAGTAGGGTGCTAAGAGTTATTGCAGAAATCTGTAGAAGTCCTTCTGAAGTAGGGGACCATGCGTTTATTGATACACCAGATAGAACCATGGTTGCGGAGATTTTTTTGGTAAAAAAGTCAGGTATAAGTATTGGAGTCTTTTTCTTATATTCTAAATAGGCAGAATTTTTTCCAAATTTTTCATCCATTACCTTTTCGGAAGGGGGAATGCCTGAAACAAATAGTAAAAGGATTGTTATGAATAGGGGACTCGCTAACAGAAGGATTATTCCTCCTTCCAGTAACGATGCCACATAAATAAAAATCCCTACCCAACATAAGATTTCCCCAAAGTAATTAGGATGTCTTGAATATGCCCATAAACCTGTATCAATAAACTTCCCTTGATTTTCGGATTTATTTAGAAACGCAAACTTTTGTTGATCACTTGTTGCCTCTAGTACAAAGCCGATTATCCAAATGAATGTTCCTAGACCTGTTGTTAGGGCAAAGGCTTTGGTGGATTCGGCCTTCATTAAAAGAGTTATTGGAAGAGAAATTATCCATATAGAAACTGCCTGTAAAAACCAAAAAGAGGCAAATCTCCAAAAGTCTTCTCTAATTCCGTCAAATCTTTTGTCTTTTTTTATCTTTAGAATCCTAATAAAAAGGTATCCTACCAATCTAAATCCCCAAAAAGAAATCATAATTAGCAACAAAATCTTTTCCCAAGAAATATTTCCTGTTATTAAAAGTATAAAAAGGGCATTAATAATAAAGGAGGTGCCATAAGCAAAATCCGTCACTTTATCGGTTTTTAAGGAAGCCGCAAAAATGAAAAATAAAATTTGTATGCTAAAGATAAGGAGGAAAGATAATAAGAGCAGATTCATAAGTTTATTTTAGCATTTATTTTTCCCTTTTCTTGCTCCAAAAATATGGTTTAATTATCTTATGAAAATAATCAAATTCCTGTTTCTTTTTGTGTTAGTAATTTTAGTAGGACTCACTCTCTTGGGAGGATACCTTGGATTTGTACCTTTTCTCTCAGAAGTTTTAGCTAAACAAAGAGATTTAGGTGTTGTGATTGATTCTGCCTATTTTGAAAATACTGCTAAAGAATTAGGCGCATCTCGTTCCTTTTCTAGTTCTGCCACAGGAACCCCAAATTTTTTGGGTACGGTTGAAATAGAAAAGTCTTTTACAGGTTCAGAAGCCTCTTCCATTATTGCAGGATGGGAAGAGGTTTACGAATATACAAGATATACACCTTTTGAAAATGTTCAAATAAAAGTGCATGAGGATGGAACTTTAGAAATGTCAGCTATGCTTGACGTCCAAAAAGGAATAAATATTGCCAAAGAAATTGGTTACACGAATTCCCAAATCGATGAGGGCTTAAAGTACGCAAAGTTTTTAAGTAACAAAGTTGCTTTTTATGCAAAAGGGCGGGGAGAAGTGGTTAATAATCAAGTCTCATTTGAAGGAGAAATACTAGAGTTGGGAAGAGTAAAAATTCCTTCCAATATTTTGACAACAGTTGAAAATGGCTTAGAAGAAGTGATTGAAACCCGAATTTCTAAGATCCCAAATTTGAGAGTGGATTCAATGAAGGCTGTGGATTCAAAAATTGATGTAAAAGCGCAGATACCTCAAATGGTTACTAACGCACAGTAAAAAATTTACCCTTTAGATTTGTCTTTAGGGTCAAGAAAGGCAGTTT
>CAZHSR010000025.1:0-13340 GCA_964535155.1 uncultured Candidatus Saccharibacteria bacterium | reverse complement strand
AAATCTGTAGGCATAAGATCTTCCTGCAACAGCCTGTGCTTTTAAAGCATCCTTTGGCCAATCACTAGGCATTTCTGCTAACCCATATAAATACTTTTGGAAATCCATGTCGCCATATCCTTCTACACAAATCTCATCAGGAAAGTCATCCTTTTTCTTTACATCTTCCTCGTAATAAAATTTCAAAATCTTCTTATAATCCTGCCCAGATTCAGCTCTTCCTTTTGCCCCATATTGACTCATCCCTTTGTAATGAGTAAAGGCACCATAGCTCATTGCTGCAAAAGCAGGTTTAAACGGAGGGTCTGGCAATTTATAACTTGGAGCCTCGTATCCACTAATATTATCCCCGCCTTTAAGCCTCAAAACCTCTTGTTGCTTTGCCGACAATTTTGCAATCTCCTCTTCCAATGACAATAATTTCTGCGTCTTCTCCTTTTGCTCTTCATCCAAAGCCCCTTTTACTTCCTCCGCCTCATTTTGCTGACTTGCCAACAAAGTCCGTACATTCAGTAAATTTTCTTGCTCCTGTGCAATTTCTGCTTTCAAATTCAGAGCGTCCTTTTTGTCCCCTTCAAACTTCTCAATTTCTTGGGAAAGAGTTTTTATCCAATTTAAAGAATCCTGTTGTAAAGCCCTGTCAAAAAGATAATTAAATGTTAAGTATTCAAATCCCGAAAGATTTAGATCCGCTTCCGTACCCGCAACACTTCCCAAAAACTTTTCCCACCCACTAGCCGAAGATTTTTTGGCCCAACTTCTTATTGCAGTGTCTCTTAATTCTTCCTTTTCTGCCAAAACGCTTTTCCTATCTGCCAATTTTTCATTTAACTCATTTATTGCGTCGTCCAAGGAATTTATTTCTCCTTGAAGTTCATTTATTTCTGCTTGTGTAATGGAAATTTGTGAAGCCAATTCCAGGATTTTTCCAGAAACATCTTCTTTTTTTTGGCGAATTTCTGCAATTTTACTGCTAATTGAAGAATATTCTTTTTCTGCTTTTTTCTTTTCTCTTTCTATACATGCCAGTTGGTCGTCTTTGTCGGAAATCTTGTCACAATCCTCTGCCTGTGCTGAAAATTTAAAAGCCAAAGTTAAGCTTATTGCAAAAAACAATATTCCCAGTAGCTTAATTCCTTGACGAAATTGCACTTTATACGCATAATTTGAGGCAGACATGTCTAAATTATATCAGAGAAAAAGAGTTATTAACTTGGGAGGATTTTTACTTGCTCTTGTAGCAACTTTTCCTGTAGCTTTTGCTTTATGTGGGTCAGATGCTGATTGTTCTGCTTTGGAGAAATGTGGAACTTTAGGGTGTGAGCTTGATATGGGTAAAACTTTTGGTGTTTTGTACAAGCTTCTCTTACCCGTTTCTATTTTGGTAGGCTTAGGGTTAATTGCTCTAAATGGATATGGTTTAATGACAAGTGACGGAGATCCAAGAAAAGTGCAGGAGTCAAAAGATGGGCTTTTTTCTGCTATAATGGGTCTTGCTTTTGTAATACTAGCAATGGTGATTTACAGAGTAATTGTAACAAGTTTAATTCCAAGTGGAGTAGATGGTGGCAGAATTTTTTAAATTTGCTTGGATTTTTTAGAAGGAGGTGTATTTAAAATGCTAGAAAGAGTTTATGCAGTGGTTAGTACTAATGCACAAAACCCCCTTGGTACTAGATTTGACACTTTAAGTGCAGTTTTTGGTGTTGCTATTAATGTGGTTATAGGTGTTGCTGTATCAATGGCTGTTATTTTTATAGGTTTGGGAGGAATTCAATACATTTCCGCTAAAGGTGACGCAAAAGCAGCAGATGCCGCTAGGGCTTCTATTACAAATGCTGTTATAGGATTGGTAATTGCTTTAGGTGCCTTGGCTGTCAAGACCATAGTTACAGGGATATTGGATGCTAATACTTCCAACATTGGAGGTAATATTACCATTTAGTTTGCTACTTTATATTTATAGCTTCTGGGGGCATTGTCCCCCAGTTGGCTGTATTTAGTTAGATAAAAATGAATCATTATTTAGGAAATGTTTTTTCGGTGGCACCGAATGTATCAAGAATAAGTGGCATTGGGTCTCTTCTTGGAATAGCTATAAATGTGGCTATGGGTGTAGGTATATCTGTATCCGTTATATACATTGGTCTAGCAGGTATTCGTTATATGACAAGCCAAGGGGACCCAAAAGCTACACAACAAGCCAAACAGGCTTTAACCTACTCCATTGTGGCAATGGTACTTTCCATTGGGGCTTTGGCAGTAAAAGCAATAATTTTAGGTATAGCAGGCGTAGTAGACCCCGATTTAACAGGAGGTACCCCAACCTTTTAAAATTTTTAAAACATGTTATCCAATTTTTTAATAAACCTAATAATCCAACCAGCTTACGCACAAACAGCAGATTCAGTTCAAGACCTTGTAGATGTTGGCGCCCGCGCACTTAATGTCTTGGTACTTTCCGCAGGAGCAGTTTTTGTTGGATTTGCAATAATGGCGGCTTATAAATTTGCCACTGCAGAAGGTGACCCAAAAGGAATTCAAGGTGCAAAGCAGTCTTTGACCTATGCAGTGATTGGTTTATGTGTAGTTGTCGGAGTTTTTGCAATAAATGCTATTGTTGTGGGGATTCTTGCGCCTACGGGGGGTGCCTCTGGGAATTTAACCAACCCTGGAGGCTTGTTTAACATGATAAAAACCTCTATTGATGAGATTGAAGATTTTGCTGGGATTCAGTAGGACTTTTTTATTTCCTTTCAGTAAGGATAAGGTGTTCCAAAAATTTCCTCATAGTTATCTGGAGGTGTCTCTCCGTAAATTTCCCAATAGTCGTGATTTCCTTGCAAATAATCTCTTAAATCCTCTTTATCCACATTAGCATCTCCCATCCAAGCTTCTCCTCCTGTCTGATTTTCAGGAAGAATGTAATAATAGTTATGTGTAATAGGTCCCTTTAAAGTACTTCCATCTTTGCTTTCCATCTTTTCTATTACAACAGTATATTTAATGTCCTTTTCCCACATCTTTTTATCCGGGAAAATATACAATGAATTTGGGGAATGATCGAATACCCTTAGAGAGAGTGAAATGTCTGGTTGTACTCGATATTGTATTGCCGCCTCTTTCAGTGGTTTATTAAAGGTAATTTTAATTTTATGGTCACCTTTTGGGAGTCTGTCATTATCTGTAGGTTCTTTTGAAATTACTTCCAAATAATCGATTTTTTGCGGGGTCTCTCTTACATTTATTTTTCCCAAAGAGGGATTCTCTTTAGTAGGTCTTCCCATTAGTACAAAAAGCAAACACACTAAAAGGATAATACCCAGAATAATAATACCCTTTTTATATTTGCAGTTTAGTAGTCTTTCTATAACATTCATTTTGTTTTATCTATAAGGTCCCGCATCATTTACACAAAAATAATCATCTGGTCTAACTACTTCAAAGTTTACCATTAATTCTATATGTACATGTGGGCTGAAGCCTCCTTGGAATAGATTTCCTATGTGGTCCCCTGCAAGCATAAAAGCATTTGGATCTTCTGCCGCATTTATTAAGGCTTGGCTCCTATCAAAGTGCAGAATATGTAGAATATACATAGTCATGTCTTCGGGATCCGTCCTGGTAAAAGTGGCCCAGCCTCCAACATCAAGCACATCTGTGGCAAGTACATCCCATATCCATATGGGTTCGCCCGCTTCATCTGAATTTGGAGCCCCTAGTGTGGGTAAGCGTACTGGTGCGATGTTTCCTTCTGTTGAAGACTTGAAATCCGCTGCAAACCCATAATGTGTTGATGCTGGGGCGCTTTCTTCAGATAAGGGTAGACAAGGATCGCAAGATTGGGAACTTGATGTGGCACAATGGATACATCCTTCCCAAGACCAAGAGGCTCCCAATTTCCAAGGGTTTTTTATACATAAGCAAGGATATCTTTCGCCCGCAGCATTTATGCAGGTACTATATGGTATCCCCCCATGTCCCACACGGTCGTAGGCACTACTTCCTATTTCATAGGTACTTCGGGAAACGAATCCAAAAGACGGATAGCTTAAGTAGCCCCCCGTTTCAAAAAAACATCCCCCTGGTTCTGCTGGAGGTAGGTATGGGGCAGGCGTTCCAGGTACTCCAGGTGCACCTGTTCCCCCACCACTCCCAATAGGCCCAATCTTAGAATTATCCTGTGAGCTAAAAGCCCCTATTACAACCATTGCAGGAAGCATACAAAGAGCTGCTACCATCCCAATTGCTCCCATTGCATAAGCAAACCACTTTAAAAGATTGACCATGGATTTCTCCATGAATTTTGAAAATTCAGCAAAGTCTGCCTTAAAAACCACCATAAAGGCTTTTTCGGCTGTGTCTAAAAGGATTCGTACTACAAATTGAATAGATTTCTCAAAAATTCCTGATATTGCCCCAATTCCTGTAGACGAAAGAGCTGTAATAATAGCTGCAGAAATTGCATGGGATGCCGCTGTTTTCCACCCAATGAGTCGTGCTGCAACTTTACCCAGTGCCCCTTTAAATATTTTGTCTTGAACTATACTTAACTTTTGTACAAACCATTGAAGTCCCCCTCTATATTGTGTGGTGATTCCAAGGGCTTTTCCCATAGTGGCAACTTTATTTAAAGCTCGTTTTTTCAAGGCTGCTATAAGAGCTAGTACTTGTGTTCCATCTGTTATGTCAACTCCTAATTTGTCTGCCTTATCCTTTAGCCACTTGTGAAACTTTTCAAACTTCTTGGAGAAATTTTCAATCCATTCCTTTATTTCTGTATTGCTCTTACCTTTAAAATTCTTCAAAAACCAGGGCGATTTCTGCATTTTTTGGCTTGCCATAAATTTTGCAAGAATCTTTTGTACATCTGCTGGATTGTTTAATATGTCTATTAGTAGTTGCTTATTCTCTTCAAATAGCATCCAAGCATCTTCAATAACTTCAAAATGTTTTCCTCCAGCTACAACCATTTTTTTACCATTTACCATCATTCCCCAAGAATTAAGGAATAGTTTATTTCCTTCGTGTGTGACTAATTTATTTGCCCATTTAAATAAGAAGAATTTTGGATTAACCGGGTTTCCGTGAGCATCAAAAAGCATAGACTCATCAATAACAAGTCCCATCATGTGCATTCTCTTCATGAAAACTCCTACATAATAGTCTGGTGTAAATGCCTTTAATCTTGGCACTATCTTTGGCATCCATAAAAAGGTCGACAAAACACTGTTTTTATATAAGACATCTGTAAAGTCACTCATATCATAGTAGTCACGGTCTTTGATTATTGTGGGCAACATTACACGAAGATTTCTAAAGTATGTGTGCTCTGCACTTCCGTGTGGGAAAAGTTCTTCCAGTTTTGCAAGTTGTACAGGGCTTGTGCCCCCTCTTCCGAGAACAAAGTCCTCTGCTATGCGCTTTAATACAGCTCTTTCAAGACAAGGTTGCAAATATGACCCTAGAGTTAAATCCGTTATGGCAACAGTCACTTGATTTAGGAGTAATTGCCTTTCTACAAAATTTGTAGGAACTTTTCCCCCTAGTGCGTTTTCCAATTTACTTAAAGAAGCCTCAAATCTTTTAAAGTGAGGTTGTAAAGCTTTTTGATAGCTTTTAGAAAGTACTGGCCCAGTTGGAAGATATTTTTGATAAAACTCCATTGTGTCTTTATCCAAAAGTTGCTTTTGTGCATCAGAAAGTTGATCAAAGCCTTCTGTTAAAAGTCGCATATGTGTTCTGGCTTTTTCCAATTCTTTTTTTGTTTCTGCTATGCTCTTTCCAAGATCTAATGAAGTCTCCTCTTCATTTAGTTTTGCTATTACTGCAGAAAGCCCCGATCCTTTTTTCCCCAAACCAGCTTGTTTGGATACTTTTCCAATGGAGCTAGCAAATTCTGTCATTCCAACAAAAGCCATTCCCTCATGAATTTGGGTTCCTGTAAGCCCTGGGGTGGCACTCCATTTAGTGCCTCCTCGAGTAATAGCAGTTTTTATTGCCATTGAACCCTCTTCACCTATTGTCTGGATTACTTCGTCGTATTTTTTTGGTCTGTTAAATACAGATTTGATATTCCCCTCAAAGTCTGCAATTTTTGCCGCTGTTTTCTTACCTAACTTCTTTTCGTCTCCTTTGGTATCAAGAATCGTCAGTCCTGCAATTGCCAAGGCACTTCTTCCTCCTGGTAGTACCTCTCTGGCAGTAGTAAATATTTCAGTGGCTTGTAAGGCTTCCACTACTTCGTAGTCTGCATATCTTCTTCCATTTTGAAGTACTGTTAATCCCAGCGTATCCCCCCAAAGTTGCTCTATATATTTTTGTTCTAGATCCCCAATATTTGTTAAATCAGCATAAACCTGTTTTGGAATTTTACTCCACCATTTTTGAGGGTCTTTTAATATATCTCTTGGATCCAGATTTAATGAAAATCCCGCAGTTCCAGCAAGTTCACTTCGCTCCTCTGCAAGCTCTTCTTCCGCGTAACTTTGTAGGTCTTCCGCTTCTAACCCGGAAGAATAGAGATTTGCAGAAAATTGAAATTTTATGGCTTTATCTAGCTGTTCTTGCACAAACCCCGGAGCATCCCCAAAATTAAAATGCATATCATTAATAGAATCAGCAAAGACATTTAAGTCGTATTCATTAGGGATGTAGGGCGCAGGTCTCCCACTTGGTGCCCTAGGGATCTTTTCGCCGGGGTAATATCCTGAATATCCAATTGGTTTTGCCATACTAAGTTTTATTTTAGCTTTAAAAAACTCTTGACACAATAGCTAGTATGCGGATACAATTTGTGCAGATGTTTAGAAATAAGTATTTCCAGAAGTTCTTAATAGTTTCTTTTTTAATTTTTTCTAGTGTTTCTTTTGCGGTTAAGCCTGCTCAAGCAAATCCCTTTCAGGTAATAGGTGCAATGTTATTACCTGGTGTGTGGGGTATGAAAACAATAAACTATGTGAAAGAAGAAGCAATAAATAAAACTTTAGATATAGTTAGAACCACTTTTAATATTATTCTTACTAGCACAACAGATGTACCCTTAGCTTATTTTAGTGGCAGAAACGGGGATGAAGTTAGTGCCTGCTATATTTTAGCCGCAGATGTATATGATCCTACTACTGCAGAGTATAATCCCGATTGGGACAGATCAGCTCCGCTTACTACTGCCTTTGCGGAGGGGGATCCAGATCACCTGCAAGTAGTGCAGGAAGCCATTGAGACCATAGTTCAGTCAGAAGATGGAAATGTTTGTAACTTTAATAGCAATCATGTTCTAACTGATCCTTCAGCCGCATTTAATCGTGGCACGGGTAGTTTCTTAGCGGTCACCTCAACAATTGGAGATAGTACGCTTAATGAGCCCCTCCCAGTAAATATGGCAAGTTTTACAAAACATTATGCTCGTAAAATACCTATTTTAAGAAATACTGCTTATGCTCAAGTGGATAACAATATTATGGGACAAGAGTTGGTTTACACTCTTTGGACAATAACTAGAAATATAGCCCTTGCTCTTATGAGTCTGATTTTATTAGTTATAGGAGTTATGATAATGACACGAAGAAAAATAAATCCACAGGCTGTAGTTACAGTTCAGAATGCCCTTCCTAGGGTAGCTATGGGGATTGCCCTGATATTTTTTAGTTTTCCTATAGGAGCTCTTTTCGCTGCTTTGGTAGTACCCCTTTCAGGTAGTGTTATTGATTTGTTCTTTTCATTATCTGCCGCGGCCTTGGCCTCTGTATCAAATCAAGCTCTGGCAAATCTCAATCTCTCTGCTGGAACGGTTATGGGAAGTTTAAATGTTATTGTGATTACAGTTGTGGGTATGCTTTATACGATTTCCGCAGGTATTTTCTCCACCCTAGCAGCTATTGTGGTTTTAATTGTTGCTGTAGTTTTACTATTTATTTGTTATATAAAGGCAGTATTTATATACATAAAAATTCTTATGAATATTGTTTTTGCCCCGATTCAGTTTGCTTTAGGAGTATTGCCTGGTAAGGAATCCTCCACAATGGATTGGTTTAAAGATATGATAGCAAATGTCATCTCAGTCCCTGCCATGTTTCTCATGATAGCCCTAGCCTTCTTTATCATGTGGGCATCTTTTATCTCTAATGTTTTTCAAGTTACTGCTGATCCCGGGAGTCAAATTGGGAGAGTTTTTGTGCTTCTCTTTACCCCCATGATTGCCATGTTCTGTCTTATTACTGCAATGAAGATACCAGGTAAAATTCAAAAAATGGTAATGGGCGATAAGAAGCGTTAATTCTATAGTTGCTTAGATTAGTTTTCCTTTATTCCCCATACAAAACCCTTAAATCCCCCTGAATATACGGTTTAATATACTTGCTAATACCCCCTTCGGTTACTAAGTCCACCTTGTGTCCAAAAAATCCACTTAAAAAGTTTTCTGTTTTTGCCAGTGTCACATATCCAATTGGGCGGTTAAATCTAACAAGTAAATCTAAATCACTGCCTTCTTTGGCGTCTCCCCTTGCTCTGGAACCAAATAAAGCTAGATATTCTATTCCATGATTTTCACAAACTTCTTTTAAGCCTTCTTTATTAATTTCTTTCATGTTTCAATTATACCAATTTGTCACAAGTCCAAACATCCTTTTCATGTTAAAATCAAACAGTGCAAACACTTAAAAACGCCAACCTCTCCAAAATTACAAAAGCCCTTATTCGTGCTGATTTAGATGTTCCCTTTGACGAAAACGGAAATATTTTGGAGCCATATCGCCTTGAGGCACTTCTACCCACAATTACCTACCTTTTAGACAAAAAAGTACATCCAGTGATTTGCGGTCATATTGGGAGACCTTCTGGAAAGGAGGATCCAAAATTATCCACTTCACAATTAAAACCCTATTTTGACTCCAAACTTGGCAAAGACAGCTACACTTTATTAGAAAATCTTCGATTTGACCCTAGAGAAGAAAGCCCTTCAGAAGAGTTTGCCCAAGAATTAGCCAGCCAAGCCGACATTTACATAAACGAATCTTTTGCCACTTCTCACAGGGAAGCTACTTCAATAAGCCTGCTCCCAACCAAATTGCCCGCCTATGCCGGTCTCCGCCTAGCAACCGAAGTGGAAAGCCTCGCCAAAGTCCTAACCTCTTCTGATAGCCCCAAAGTTGCCATTGTGGGAGGCGTAAAAGAGTCCAAAAAGGAAGCCGTTTATGATTTAGCAAAAAACTTTGACCAAGTATTAGTTGTTGGAAAGCTTCAAAAAGCCCCTGAAGACCCAGAAAATCCCAACATTTTTTATCCAACTGATTATTCTGGTGAAGGCTTTGACATTGGCCCCGAAACAGCCGAGAACTACTCAAAACTTTTATACCCTGCAAAAACCATAGTCTGGGCGGGACCTGCTGGAGCCTATGATAAAGGTTATTTTGAAGGAAGCCGACAACTTGCCAAGGCAGTCCTTTCCGCAAAAGCTTTTACTGTGGTTGGTGGCGGTGACACAATTTCCTGTTTAAACCAACTTCAAATGTTAGAAGACTTTAACTTTGTCTCCACTGGAGGTGGCGCAATGCTAGACTTTTTAGCCGGCAAAAAACTTCCCGGACTTGTGGCTCTTTCTTATTATGACTAGGCTCTATTATAAAAAGCCTTTACAAAAACTATGAATAAAATCTTAAAAGTTATGCTTCCAAAAAAATGTATCGGGTGTGAGTTATGCGTATTTGAAGCCCAAAGGCAGTTAGAAAAGGTTGGCTTAGAAGGTGCTTTTATTCGCATTTTTCGTGATGGTCAAAACTTTTCCATTGTTTTAGACCCACAAGTAAACACTTTAGATGTAGAAAAGATTAAATCCATTTGTCCAAAAGGTGTTTTTGAGGTTTTAGAGTCAGAATCATATGAATTACTTGAGTAAAAAAGTTTTATATATAAATTTGGAAGATCGTACTTTTGATGTAAAAAGTTTTCCAGAGTTGCATCAATTTATTGGAGGTTTGCCTTTGGCCTTGAAACTAGGCGATATGTTTGTTGAACAAAAGCCTTTGATTTTTGCAATTGGGCCTTTAAATGGATTTTTTCCATATGTTTCTGGAACTTGTGTTTTAAATTTGGCAAAAACCGTGGAAAGTTTTTATTTGGGAGGTTCTTTGTCTTCCAGAATCCGCTTTTCTGGTTTTGATGCAGTAATTTTGGAAGGTCAGTCAGAAAAGCCTGTGTTTTTAGAAATAAATTCTCAAGGCGTAACTTTTTTGGATTCAAAAGAGGCTTTCGATAACGCGGGTTTACCAGGTAGAAGTAGCAAAATTTTGTTTTCTGAAAGGGCCTTGTTAGATGATTACTTTGAATCTCCTGAGGGTATATTGGAAAAAGCTTTTGCAAAAAGGCTTATTGGTGGTTTGGTTGTAAATGCTACCGTTTCTTATCCTATTAAAAACAATTTACCTTATGAAAAGCTATACCATGAACTTTTACAACGCGGTTTAAGTATTCATAAATTTGCCGAAACAGGAAATTTCCCTTCCTGTATAGGATGTCCCTTGGGTTGTGCAAATTCAAAAATCGGTGAAGTTGAAGGAAATGCTTTAGTACATACTATGGTGGCTTGTGAACACATGGCTGATTTATATTCCGATGTGGGAATAGTCTTTTCTTGTCTTAATGTTTTGGGTTATGATTATAAGCACGAAGACTTGGAGCGAATTCCCTTTGTTGTAGAGGAGCTGACTAAGTCTATTAATAAAAAAATATGAAGTATGTAGTTGCCAATTGGAAAATGAATATGGACATGCCTTCTGTTGTGGGTTGGTTTAATGCATCTCCTAAAATGTCTCACAACCCTTCTCAAGTTACAGTCATTGTTGCACCAGCCTTTTTGCACATTCCTTTTGCTTTTCTAGCGCTTGACGAAATGGAAGGGTTAGAAATGGCTTCACAAGACATTTCCCATTATGAAAAAGGCTCCCATACAGGGGAAAATGGAGGATTTCAAATTAAGGAGTTTTGTAAATATTGCATTGTAGGACATAGTGAAAGAAAAGAATCATTAGATTTAGTTTTGCAAAAGAGAGATTTAGCTTTAAAACAGGGTTTAATTCCTATTGTTTGCTTTGTCTCCCCCGAGGATGCCCCAAAATATTATGTAGATGGTACAATTTTAGCCTGGGAAGATCCCGCAAATATTTCTGGTGGAGGGGATTATAAAGAAAAGCCTGTTGAAGAAGTTCGCAAAAATGTAGAAAAAATAAAAGATTTACTACCCAAAGAAGCAGTTTTGTTGTATGGTGGTTCGGTAAATAGAGACAATATTGAGGATTTGGCAGATCTAGACTCCCTCGATGGGGCTTTGGTGGGTCAAGCAAGTTTAGATCCAAGCCATTTTTTTGAACTCATAAAAGCATATGAAATATCAAGATCTTAAGAAAAATAAAAATTCGCCAAAGAAAGCGGAAAAAAAGGTAAAAGATAAAAGCACCTTTGTATCTCGATATGTTTTTTTGGCCCTGTTATTGCTTTCATTAGGGGTAATTTCCGTTTTAATTTTTAGCGACAAAGCCCGTGCCCTTTTTGACCCCGTGACCTTAGTAGCCTCCATCAATCGAAGTGACCTAAAAGAAACCGATGGTAGAACAAATGTGCTCATTCTTGGCTCCGACCGCCGTGCTGATGACCCCACAGGCCTCCCAGAGCGCGCCGATACCATTTTGGTGGCATCTCTTGGTCGCCTTGACAGCAATGTAGTTTTAATCTCAATTCCACGCGATTTATGGGTAGAATCTTCGGTTTGTGGACGCTGCAAAATAACCGAAGTTTATGCCTATGCGGCAAACACCCCTTCGCCGGAGGAAGAGTTACAAAAAGTAGTAGAAACAGTTTTAGGAATGCCAATTCATTATTATGGAGTGGTAAATTTTGCCCTATTTGAGGACATAATTGACACCTTAGGCGGAATTACTGTAGATGTGGAAACTGCCTTTGAAGACTTTGAATATCCTGTGGAAGGAAAAGAAGATGATTTATGTGGCTTAACTAAAGAGGAAGCGGATAAATTGTTGGGGGTAAGTCTTGAGGACGCTTCTGAAGAAAAGGAAAAGGATAAGAAAAAATCGGATGAGGAAGATTCCAAAGATTCTGTGGAATTAGCGGTTCAAAAATCTTTAGTAGAGATTTTCCCTTGTAGATATGAGCATTTAGCTTTTGAAGCAGGCTCTCAAGAAATGGACGGAGAAACGGCATTAAAGTATGTACGATCTCGTCATGGAACAAATAACAATGACTTTGCGAGGTCAGCAAGACAGCAAAAAGTTATCATGGCAATAAAAAGTAAAGCTTTTTCTTTAAACACGCTTTTAAATCCAAAGAAAATTCAGGAACTTTATGCCTTATACAAAGACACAATAATTACAAATATAGATTTTGCTACTTTGCAAGAGTTTTATTTGCTATCTCAAAATGTGGACTTTTCAGAAATAAGATCCGTGGTTTTAGATGATAGGAGTGCTGCAAATCAAGGAGGACTTTTGTACTCGCCCGTTGATACTACTTTGTATGGTGGAAAGTATGTTTTGCTACCGAGAGCAGGAAATTATTCGCAGATTCATGCGTATGTGCAGAGGTTTTTGTTTGGGGAATAGGTCTCTAAATAAACCCCTTTAACTTCTTATCCCTCTCCAACTCCTTCACCAAATCCGAAATCTTCACAACATCATCCTTTGGTACCACAAGCAAAACATCTTCTGTATTTACAATCACCATATTTTCTAGCCCAATAGTTGCCAAAAGCTTCTCCTTTTCCTCATTAATTACAACACTATCCTTTGTATTTACAGTGTAAGTTAGCCCTTTTGCGTAATTTTTCCCATTATTTCCCACCAAAGCCTCTTTTAAAGCATAAAGTGTGCCCGGATCTGACCATTCCATGTCAGTTTTTAGCACCAGAGCTTGTTTTAGATCCAGTTTTTCAACAATAGCTTTATCAAAGCTTTCTGCCTCCAACAACGGATAAATTTTGCTTAAAACCTTGTTCTCTTCCACTGTACCTAAAGCCCTTTCTATTTTTATGAGTTGCTCATACATTTTTGGAAGAAGTTTCTCATAAAGGCTTAAAACAAAGTTTACATCTACTACAAAGTACCCTGGATTCCAAACCCATTCTTTTGATTTAAACATTTCAGCACACTTCTCCACTGAAGGTTTATAAAGCCACCCTTTGTATTCATACGCATTTTCTTTTATTCTCTCTCCCAAATGAATCCAACCCAAATTATTCTCCGCATATCTAGCAGTTTCTCCAACAAAAACAAATCGGTTGGGATCTTCATTTATTAAAAGCTCTCCTTTCCTTAGTACATCAATAAAGTTTT
>CAZHSR010000024.1:0-13974 GCA_964535155.1 uncultured Candidatus Saccharibacteria bacterium | reverse complement strand
AGGGAAAGGAAGAAAACTGTTTTTTTCTTTGAGACTGCCAAATAAAACGAAAGAAGTACAAAAAAAGCAAACATGGAATAAGAACGGGCTTCGTAACTATATTGAATTAAAAAAGGCGAAATTGAAGCCAAAAAGAGGGTTATTAAAGCAGGCTTTTTTCCAAACAGAATTTTTGTAATTGTGAAAAGCAAGGCGAGAGTTGCAATGCCAAAAATTAAGGGCAAGGTTCTTAAACTTATATCGGTTGAGCCAAAAATTACTGACCATGCCCTTGTTAGAAGCAGGAAAAGAGGAGGATGCGAATCACCTTTTAAAGTAGCCACAAATTCTTCCCAAGGAATTTTAGTCATAAGACCTGTAAAAGCTTCGTCATACCAGAATTCAAATTTTGTAATGTCTTTTAGTCGCAGGAGAATTCCTACGCCTAGAATTGCAATTAAATCTGAGTTTTCGTATAGAAGTTTTTTTGTTTTAGGCAAGGAAATGGTCATTTAATAGATTTTAGCATTATGTGTTGGAGGGTGTTTGTATATTTCTATTTATTTGCAGTAATAAAAAGGTATAGCGGATAAAAAGCATATTTTCTTAATCCAGGATATTGCTCTAATACCTCTTTATCCTTTAATAAAGGTTCGTGAATTTTTACATTAGTAAATCCCACTTCTTCAAATGTTTCTTTATAGTGGTTAACAGGTCTCATATAGTAAGTTAAAGGACCCACAGTTTTATTTAAATAAACATCAAATTGCTGTTCTTTTGTAATGTCTTTAGTTAAGACATATTCTGGTTTTGCTGGATCCATATTCTTCCACTCACCAACATGAAATGTATTAGGGTTGATATTGGAAGTAATTACCATACCTTTAGGTTTTAATACTCTATATATTTCTTCTGCAATTCTCTCTAAATTATCAACCCAATGAAACATTAAAGAGGATATAACATAATCAAAACTGTTATTAGCAAAGGGTAACTCCTGACAATCTGCGGGTACAAATTCAATGTTTTTCTCACTTGTATTTTTTTCTAACATATTTGGAAGATCTGTACCCACTAGTTCCAATCCTGCGTAAAGTTTATTTAATGCTTTAAGCATATACCCATCGCCACAACCAATATCCAAGACTTTCTTATTGCTTAAATCTGGAAGTAAAGAAAGAAAAAAAGGGTCATGATAAAGTTTTTTAGTTAAATTTATTTCGTTAGTAGATTTGGGGTCTATGCTTTTTACATAAACTTCACTAACATCTTTATCTTGCCAACTCTTTTTCATATTTCTAAATATAAAGGAACCCTATCTCGAAAGATACTTTGACCCCCTTACAAAAAATCTCCAATTCTGTTGCTTATACCCATCATTATAATCCCCAATTCCTACTCTAGTGTTGGTTTCTATTTCAAAATCCTTAAAATCACCTAAATCACAAATAATTATATCCGATGTTACTAGACATTTCCCGTAGCTATCCTTTGTAATATCTAATGCTTGTGCAATTTTTGAAGGTCCACTTAAAAGATTAGTAATTTCCTCTGTTTTTCTTCGTTTTTTAATCTCTTCTATACCAAAGATGGGCTTAATTGCCCTTATTAAAGTAACATTGTGGGATTCCTTGCCATCTCCAGAAGTTATTCCAAAACAATGATGCATGCCGTAAATTTTATAAACATATAAAAGTCCTTTTTCCTTTTCAAAAATGACTTTTGTTCTATCTGTTACCTTCCCATGGTGATGATGAGAAGCTACATCTTCATTTCCAGGATAACTTTCCGTTTCAATAATTATTCCTCCCATTGGAAATGGCTCTAGTCTAATGAAATATTTTCCTAACAAAGCTTTGGAAATCTCATTATTGTCTTTTTGGGAATAAAAATCTTTTGGAAGGATATATTGCTTAAAGAATTCCTTTTGATGTGATAAATCTGTATCAACCATTTTTTGATTATATCTTAAGTTATGCTCTTGCTATAATGACTTTAATGACAGCAATTACAAAAATCACAAAAGCCGATATTCCACAAATCATTTCCATTCACAAAGATTGCATTTGTAAAACAAATTCAATGCTATATCCCGCTGAGACTATAGAGGAATGGTTAAAGCAAATTACTCCTGAAAACATTGAGACACAGTTGGCTACTTCAATTTGGGAGAAACTAGAAGTAAATGGCGGGATTATAGGATTCTGCCAATATGATCTAAAAGATAAGGAACTATATCAAATTCAAATTTCTCCTGAATTTCAGGGAAAAGGGTACGGGAAGTTTTTATATCTTCATGTGGAAAAGGCTTTTATTCAAAGCAAGGCAGATATTATCTCTCTTAATTCAACTTATAACGCAAAGGGATTTTATGAAAATTTGGGGTTTAAAATAATTAAGGAAGTGCAGTTTCCTTTGGGGGATTTTAAATTAGGGATGTTCGAGATGAAAAAGACCCTCATTTAAAAACTCATATCTATCCCTTACTTCAAAAACTAGAAGTCATTTTTATTTGTGGTAAAATTTCCGCATGCACGAAAACAAACAAGAACAAAATCAAAACCAATTAGATCAGAATGTTAATGCCCCTTCCGCAAATGTATCCGCAGAAATGCCTACACAAGAAGCAAAAAAGGAATCTCCCAAAAGGAAAATGAACCCAAAAAAGCTAATTAAACCATTAGCAATTTTAGCCATTGTAGTTTTACTTGTAGGTGGAATCTCAATGCTTGCTTATAAAAATGTTTCACTTTTGGTAGTAGGAAAAATTGGAAACTCGTTTATTACAAGAAAAGAACTTAACGATAAGCTTTTTCAAACTTATGGTCAAAGCCTTTTAGATCAGTTAGTAGAAGAAAAAATTATTGCTCAGGCAATTGCAAAGTCAGGAGTTACCTATTCACAGGAAGAATTTGACGCAAAAATCGCAGAAGTTTCCACCCAAATTCAACAAGGAACAGGAATGAGCTTGGATGAATATTTGGCCTCCCAGAACATGCCTAGAAAAGATTTGGAAAAGAATATTGCTATGCAATTAAGTTTAGAAAAGCTTTTGACTCCAAAAATAGAAGTAGCCGATGAAGAGATTGACACCTTCATAGAAGAAAATGGTCAATATCTTACAGGAGAGACAGACGAAGCTAAAAGAGAAGAGGCAGTTGATGCTTTGCTAAATCAAAAGTTAGGAGAAGCCTTTCAGACTTGGTTAGAAGAACAAAAAGCTGAAGTTAAGGTTTCCACTTTTATTGAGTAGGCCTCTTTAAAGTAGCTTTTGCCTCTTTTGTTGATATAAACTGTATTCATGGGAAAAATTATTTTTCTTCCACAAGAAGTTGTTTCAAAAACAGCAGCAGGTGAGGTAATTGAAAATCCAGCCTCCGTAGTAAAAGAGCTTGTTGAAAACGCTTTGGATGCGGGTGCAAGGAATATCAAAGTCTCGGTATTAGATGGTGGAAAAAAGAAAATTGTTGTTACAGATGATGGTGAAGGAATTTCTAAAGAAGACTTATTAATTTGTTACAAACCCCATTCTTCAGGCAAAATCAAAACAGAAAAAGATTTGGAATCCATATGTACATTTGGTTTTAGAGGCGAGGCTTTAAACAGCATTGCTTGTGTTAGTGAATTTTCCATAAGGAGTTTGGCTAAACAAGATCTTTCCGCCAAAAACGGATGGGAAGTTACTGTTGCTTTTGGCAAAAACCCTTCCAAAGCCACCTCGGATGTTGAAGCCCTTCCAGTGGGAATGTCCCAAGGAACTACAGTAGAAGTCCAAAATTTATTTGCAAATTTTCCAGCCAGACAAAAGTTTTTAAAAAATGGTCAAGCAGAATTCCAAAAAATAAAGGCAGTTTTTCAGCTTTTCATTTTGGCATATCCCGATGTCTCTTTTTCCCTTTATCACAATGAGAAACCCGTTATAGAAGTTTCTGTTCATTACAATTTGGAGCAAAGATTAAATTTGGTTTTTGGTCACTCCGATTATTTTTTGCCCCTAGATTCAGTAGCAGATCATGCATATCTTTCGGGATTTTTATCCCTTCCGCAAAGGTCCGCTAATTCATTTGCAGAATTGTATTTTTATATAAACAAGCGTCCAATTAAGTGGGAGAAGGCTATGCAAAAGGTAAAAAGGGCTTACGGGACTTTGTTGGAAAAGTATCAATATCCAAAGGGAGTAGTTTTCCTAGATTTGCCCCCAGAACTTGTGGATGTAAATGTGCATCCAAGAAAGGAAGAAGTTCGCATTAAAAACGAATCAGAGATTTTGGCCTTTATAGAAAATTCGGTGCGAGACTTGTTAGAAAAAAATAATTTAACTTATACTTTTTCTAATGCCTCAACTTTTTCTGGCGAATTATACGGAGTTTTAAAGGATTCTTTTTCACCTTGGAAAGTAGAAAAAGTGGATTCGCAGGATCTTTGTGAAGAAGTGCTACAGATTGCAAATACTTATTTAGTGGCGTCTTTTAAAGATAGAATTTTATTTTTAGATCAGCACGCAGCCCATGAGAAAATTTTATATGCTCAAATCCTTTCCCAACTGGAAGAGGGGACGCGCCTAGAGGAGTTGATTCTAGAATCTTTGCAACTGGAACCACAAAACTTGGATCCAGACTTTATTAAAGAAACTTTGGATGACCATTTTGAGGAAATTTCTTATGTGGCTTCAACTTTGGCTTGTAAAAACGCGGTTAAAGCGGGAGATTATTTGTCGCCAGAAGAACGAGTTCGTCTTGTACAAAAGCTTTTAGAAATTGATTTGGAGCAGTATACTTGTCCGCATGGGCGTCCTACTATGATAGAGTTGTCAAAAGAGGATTTGGAACGCATGTTTAAACGGGCTTAGTGGCAAAAGTTTTTATCAAGTTTTAAGAAAAATATGGAATTAATAGATTCACATTGTCATTTACCAAAATTAAGTCAAAAAGAGCAAATGGAGGCTATTTTACTTGGTGCAAAAGAAGGAGGCGTTGTAAAAATGGTAAATATTGGGACTTCCATGGAGGAAAACAAAAAAGTTTTAGAAGTGGCAAGGGCTTACTCACAAGTTTTTGCTACAGCAGCAATTTATCCACATAAGGATATGCATAAAAGTTTATTGGACTTGGAAACATATTTGGAAAATTTTGTTCTTGAAAATAAGCAAGACCTAGTTGGAATAGGTGAATGTGGCATAGATATTTCTGCCATAGAAGGAGGTCGTTCTATAGAAGATCAACTTTGCCTTTTTGAGATGCAAGCAAATTTAGCAAAAAGGCATAATTTACCCTTAATTATTCACAATCGAAAAGGTGACGCCCATGTTTTGGAAATTTTATCCGGAGTTAGGCCTCAAAAAGCTGTAATTCACTGCTTTTCTTCGTCTTGGGAATTTGCTCAAAAAATCCTAAATCTTGGATATTACATTTCCTTTTCAGGATTTATAACTTACCCTTCCAAAGAAGCCTTGTTGGAAACAGTACAAAAAGTTCCAAATGACAGGTTTTTAATAGAAACAGATTCCCCCTATCTTTCGCCAGAAGGTTATAGAGATAAGAAAAATGAGCCTAAATATGTTAAACTTGTAGCTGAGAAAGTTGCTTTAGTTAAAGGCATTTCCGTGGAAGAGGTAGCAAAGTATTCCACACAAAATGCCAACAATTTTTTTGGAATTTAATATTTAATGGATTCATTTATAACTAGACACGACAAGAAAATTCATAGGTTTTTGGAAATTGTACCGGGTGCAATGACCTGGTTATTTTTGTTGTCGCCGCTTTGGCTTGGAATCCTCTTCCCAGAGCTTATTGTATATATTTTAATTTCTTTAACCGTTTATTGGGCTTATATGGCTGTTAGACATTCTTTGGGCATGTATAAAGGATATTTAAGGTACAAAGGGGAGTTAGCAGAGGATTGGTGCCAAAAATGTCAGGATTTAAATTTTGCAGAATTACCCGAGAAAGAAACTTTACCCTCATGTTTAAAAGATGTTCGTCATTTTGTTTTAATTCCAGCTGTTAATGAACCTTATGAAGTTTTAAGAGAGCCTTTTGAAAAATATTATCAACAGAATTTTCCTAAAGATCAGGTTGTGCTGGTTTATACAATAGAAGAAAAATATTCAAAGGAGACTATAGATACATTAAAGCGTATTTTTAATGGTCGAGAAAAAGAATTTGCAGATATTTTAATTTACACTCACCCCGCAGGAATCCCAGGGGAGGCCATTGGGGCAGGTGCTGCCAATAGAACTTGGGGTGCAAAACACGCAATTGACGATTTAACAGCTAAAGGTGAGAATTTACGCAATTACATTTTTAGCACTTTTGATGCTGACCATGTTTTGCATACACAATACTTGGCAAGACTTACCCACTTATATTTAAGCTCTGATAAAAGAGATAACAAATTTTATCAGTCAGCAGTGGCTTTGTTTGACAACAATTATTGGGAAGTCCCCTTGTTTATGAGAATAGAGGCTACTTCCGTTGCCTTAGGCGGACTTGCAGAATGGTCGGTTAAGGGAAAATTAAAGGATACTTTTGCAGCTTATTCGGCTTCTTTGCAAACCCTTATAGATGTTGATTATTGGGATGTTAGCTTAGGCGTTGACGATCAAATTTTTTATTGGCGCGCTTTCTTTAAACGAAAAGGTGACTTTACAGGTGTTCCACATTACATTCCTTATTATGCTGATGCCGTTTCTGGTTATAACTTTTTTAATTCCTGTAAAAGTTTATATAAACAGCTCCTTCGATGGGGATGGGGCGTAATCGACTTTCCACTTTCGGTTAAGGAGTTTCTAAAAAACAAAGAAGTGCCTTTTCATTTAAAATTTGCATGGATGTTACGCCACTTAGAAAAGCGAGTTTTGCTTATAGATAGCGTATTTTTAATTACATTCGGGTTTGGGATTTTAACCTTTGCTAATCCTGCAGTCAAACAAGCAACTTTTGCGTACAGTTTGCCTAATACTACCAGCGCAATTTTAACCGCTACCCTAATTTTCTTTGTCCCTATAACTTTATTAAGATTTAAAATAGTTCGTCCCATGCCCGAAGATTGGCCTTATTGGAAAAAGTTTTTTGCCGTTATGGAAGGGCCAATGGTCATATTTAATATGATGAGCTTTTCTTTTCTTCCTCAAATTGAAGCTCAAACTAGAATGCTTTTGGGCAAAAAGATGAAAGATTTATATCATACGCCTAAGATGCGTTAATTGAATAAAGAATGACAAACCTAGAAACATTTTTAAGAAAATATAAAATCCCCTTTGATAAAAACTTTGGATTAATCTTTTTTTATATTGCTGCTAGTTTAATTTTTACTTTTCTCCAGTTGATTTATTTAAATCTAAGATTCGCATTCTTAACCGAAAAAGTTCCCTTTTTTTATACTCAGTTTTGGGGAGAGTCTCAGCTTGCCGATAAAGGTTCTCTTTTTTTAATCCCTGCCATTTCAATCTTTGTTTCTCTGGCAGGTTTGGGCTTCCTATATTTTTTTAAGACAAAATTTTACAAGTATGGTTCCCAAATTATTCTTTTTGCTGTTCAGTTTTGTAATTTATTTCTTACTTATTCCTTATTTAGAGTTATTTCTAAATCTCTCATAGTTGCGGATCCCTTTATAAGTAAGAATGTCCTTTATCTTTCCATAACATTTTTTGTTGCTCTAGTCCTTTCCCTAGTCTTTTCCCCTTTTTATGTGCGCCTAATGGAAAAGTGGAAAATTGTTACTGACCCTTCAAAACATTCTCACCCTGGTATGATTTTAAAATCTCCCTCAGCGCGAGGAGGAGGACTTTTTTTTGCTCTCCTATTTTCTTTGCTGTCTCTACTTTTTGTGCCTTTAACAACAGAAATAATAGGAGTTTTAGTCTTGGCTATTGTCCTTTCAATTATCGGCTTTTTAGATGACATTCAAAATACTCATTCTGATTCAAAGATTAGATTTTTGGAAAATCCCTTAATTCGCCTAGCTTTGCTTTTTATTGTTGTGGGATCCCTCTATTTTTTTGGTATAAAAATAGACTTTTTAACTAACCCATTTGATGGCTTTCTTGATCTTTCCGATTTCGTTTTGCATGTGGGGCAAATTTCTATTCAGCCCTTTTCTCTCCTTTTTACAACAGTTTGGATAGTTTGGGTTTTAAATCTCTTATCTTGGTCCAATGGAGTAGATGGGCAGTATTGCGGAATTGTAGGAATTGGTTTAATTGTTTTAGCCCTATTAGGTTTGCGTTTCCCCAATGTTACTTCTGTTCATCTTTCATATGCTCGGCTTGCCCTTATTGCGGCAGGTATAAGCTTAGGTTTAGCAAGAGTTACATGGCATCCCTCCAAAATTATGTGGGGTTTTGGAGCTGTTTCCGTAGGGCTTGTCTTTTCTACAATCTCCATTTTAGTTCAGGCAAAAATCATTGCTTCCATTTTAATTTTGCTCATCCCTTTTTTGGATGCAGTAGTAACCTTTTTTAGGCGACTTTTTTCAGGTAAATCCCCATGGAAGGGTGACAAAGAGCATCTTCATCATTTACTAATGGCAAGGGGATTTTCTGAAAGACAAGTTGCCTTATTTTATTGGGGTGTAACAGCTCTATTTGGAGGATTAAGTTTTCTTTCAATAGATTCCCCAGTAGTTCAGGCAATTCTAATGGTTTCAGGAGTTATATTCTTTGCTTTTATAATAGTGAGTTTAAGATTATCAATGCGCAAAAAGTCATCACTAGAAGTTGAGTAAGTATTCCCCAGGGAAGGGGTGCCTGAAATTGGAGTTTGCTTTGTGTCCTAGAAACAAGTTTTAGCAACTTTGGTTCGTTATGAAAATAGATATGAGGTCCTTCCAGTGCGTCTGGTAAAACACTTCCAATACCACAAAGAAGAATATTTAATGCCAGTCCCGAATCGTTCTTTACCCATAATGCAAAAAGAGTTGTTGTTAAGCCAACAGAAATACCCAAAGCCAAATCTGCCATAACTGCCAAAGGTCTCCACCCAACTCGGCGTTCTTCATTTTTAGTGTTAGAATAAAAGTCCCAATGTGGTACTAAGTCTCCAATAAAATGCATTAGTATAGAAGCAGGGACTCCAATAATGGGATTAGAAACTGTTGTACCAATGGCAAGACCTACCATTGTGTGTGGTGTTAGTAACATACGGGGTCTATTTTATCACAAGGTTGTGTTATAAAATATCTGGATAGTAGAAAACTTATTAATTATGGAAAATTTTGAAACAAATAGCATTATTCAAGAAAATCCCAACAATGGCAGAGGATTTTTATCTTTAATAATAGAATTAGGTGAGAGTTTGTTTAGCTCTTTAATAGTACTTTTCCTAATTTACAAATTTGTAGCTATGCCAGAGGTAGTCCATGGTGCCAGCATGTATCCAAATTTTGACACTGGTGAAAGGATTTTAATGGAAAAGGTGACAATACATTTTAAGCCTTACGAAAGAGGTGAAGTAGTTATTTTAAATCCCCCTGGGAATGACCAAATTGATTATTTAAAAAGAATAGTTGCTTTACCTGGCGATATAGTAAAAATCAAAGATTGTAAGGTCTACATAAATAGATATGGCGAGAAATTTGAGCTTCAAGAAGACTATTTGGACAATTCAGTTTGTACAAGCGAAGGCTCTTTTTTTAGAGAAGGGCATTCGGTTAGACTGGGAGAAGACGAATATCTAGTATTTGGTGACAACCGAGGAAACTCTGTTGATTCAAGGTATTTTGGCATTATTAAGAGCTCAAACATTCAGGGAAGGGTGGTTTTTAGGTTTTGGCCTCTAGACCGTGTTGGGTTTTTGTAAATAATATGATAACATCCTGTTGACAGGTAGAACTCTTTGTGTTAATTTTCTCTCTGTTCCTGAAAGCGCTTTGTTCAAAAAGTATAAAAAACTAGTTTTTAGAGTTTCTAAAATAAATATTTGTTAATGCAAGAATATAGCTTTTCTAAAAGAAAAAATGTACTGCCTTTACCAGATTTGTCCAAGGTCCAAATTGACTCTTACGACTGGCTCCTGAAAGAAGGGATCCAAGGAGTTTTGGATGAGCTTGGCACGATGGAGGATTTCTCTGGAAGGGGTTGGGTATTGGAGATGTCAAAATCTCGTTTGGATGTACCTAACTTTTCTTTGGAAGAAGCCTTACATTTGGGTCGTTCTTATGAAGCTCCTTGGTATTTAACCGCTACTATTAAAGATCCCTTAAATAAAAAAGAAAAGAGCCAAGAAATTTATATGGGCGATGTCCCTTTAATGACCGAAAGAGGTACTTTTGTAATTAATGGTGTAGAGAGAGTTATTGTAAGTCAACTTATCCGATCAGAAGGAGTATTGTTTACAGGTGAAACATCCCCGGTAACGGGGCAACTTTTTGGTGGGGCGAAAATCCTTCCATTACACGGTGTTTGGCTGGAAATTTCAACATCCAAAAGAGGCATAATTAGCGTAAGAATAGATAGAAAGAGGAAGATTTCTATTACTACTTTGCTTAGAATTTTTGGTTTAGATACAGACGAGGAAATCTTAGATGCTTTTGCAGAAGCCGAAACAGATCCAGAAATTCATTATATTGCAAAAACTTTAGCTAAAGATCCCGCAGGTTCTTATGATGAGGCGTGTCTTGAAGTCTATAGAAAAGTTCGCCCAGGAGAGCCTTTGGTGTTAGAAAATGCACAAGAGCTTGTTAGAGAAATGTTTTTTAACTCTAGTAGATACAGCTTAGGGAAAGTTGGAAGATTTAAATTAAACCAAGTTTTAGGTTTAAATATTCCCGATACTGCACAAGGTCAATTGTTACAGCTAGAAGATTTAATCAAGGTTATCACAAGAATCATTCAGCTAAACAATGGAATAGGTGAAGTTAGTGACATAGATAATTTAGGCAATCGAAGAGTGCGTCGAGTAGGCGAACTTTTACAAAGCCGAATTAGAGTTGGATTTCTTAGAATGGCAAGAAATGTAAGAAGTCGAATGACTCTTATGCCAAGAGATGAGCTTCCTTCCCCTTCCAAACTTATTTCTCCAAGAGCTGTAACTGCAAATATCCAAAGCTTTTTTGCAACTGGAAGACTTTCTCAATTTCAAGATCAGCAAAACCCCTTAACCTCTTTGGCACACATTAGAAGACTTTCGGTAATGGGTCCCGGCGGTTTAACAAAAGAACGCGCCAGTATGGCAGTTCGTGATGTACACTATTCCTCTTTTGGTAGAGTTTGTCCTGTTAGAACCCCAGAGGGTCCTAATGTAGGTCTAATAAACTACATGTCCATGTATTCTCGCGTAAATGAATACGGGTTTTTGGAAACTCCTTATTACAAGGTGGAAAAGGATTCAAAGGGCTACAAGGTGACCGATAAAGTAGAATATTTAGCAGCCTATGATGAAGAAGACAAAGGGGTTACTGATGCCTCCGTACATACAGATGAAAGCGGATACATTTTGGAAGAACAGGTTCCTATTAGAAGACACGGCGAGTTTTATTTGGGGAATGTTTCGGAAGCGGAATACATTGAAGTAGTTCCTCAACAAATAGTAGGTATATCTGCGGGTCTTATTCCTTTCCTTTCAAATGACGATATTACAAGAGCCTTGGTAGCGGCACAGCAACTTTCACAGGCAGTGCCTTTAATTAAACCCGAAGCTCCTTTAGTGGGGACAGGTATTGAAAAAGCAGTGGCTGAAAACTCTGGTGCAGTTGTAAGAGCCTCTGGTAAGGGCGTTATTGTTTCTGCGGACGCAAATGAAGTAGTTATAAAATACGATGGAGATAAGAAAAATACCACTTATCGCCCTTCAAAATTTGTAAAATCCAATGTTTCTACTAACTACAATCAAGATGTACTTGTAGAACCAGGCCAAAAAGTAACCAAAGACACTACTTTATTTGAAGGACCCGCTTCAAACGATGGCTATACCTCTTTGGGTGCCAATGTAAAAGTTGCTTATATGATTTGGGAAGGTTATGAATATGAGGATGGAATAGTCATCTCGGATAGATTAGTTGAGAGAGATGTCTTGACCTCGATTCATATTAATAATTATGATGTCGCTTTAGTTGAAACAAAACTGGGTAATGAGGAAATTACAAGAGATATTCCTAATGTTTCAGAAAATGCTTTAAGAAACCTAGATGAAAGCGGAGTAGTTGCTATTGGATCAAATGTCCATTCGGGGGATTTGTTGGTAGGAAAAGTTGCTCCAAAAGGAGAAGTTGACCTATCCTCCGAAGAAAGACTTTTAAGAGCCATATTTGGAGAAAAAGCTAAGGAAGTTAGAGATACTTCTTTGAGAATGCCTCATGGTACACATGGTGTAGTAATAGGCATTAAGAGGGTAACAAGAGAAGAAAATGACCATCTTCCTGTTGGTGTAATTGAAAATATTACGGTTTATGTAGCCGAGAGAAGAAAAATCAGCGTAGGTGATAAGTTGGCAGGTCGTCATGGTAACAAAGGTGTTATTTCTGCAGTTGTACCCGCAATTGATATGCCTCACCTAGAAGATGGAACTCCTATTGATATAGTTTTCTCTTCGGAAGCAGTTTTAAAAAGAATGAACATGGGACAAATTTTGGAGGCCCCCCTTGGTCTAGCAGGAAGGAAATTGGGTCGTAGATACATAATTCCTCCTTTGGAAGCAGTCTCTGAAAAAGATATAGCGCAACAATTAAAAGAAGCAGATTTACCAGTTTCTGGAAAATTTAAGTTAGTTGACGGAAGAACAGGAGAATATTTTGATCACGAAGTTGTTGTAGGTGAAAACTACATTTTGAAATTGGTACACATGAGTGAGGAAAAGATTCATGCTAGATCTACAGGACCTTACTCCTTGGTAACACAACAACCTTTGGGTGGTAAAGCTCAATTTGGTGGCCAGAGATTTGGAGAAATGGAAGTTTGGGCACTAGAAGCTTATGGTGCAGCTCACATCTTAAAGGAAATGTTGACTATTAAGTCAGACGATTTGGTAGGAAGAACAAAAGCTTACAGTGCCATGATTCAAGGAACTCCAATTGTTGAGTCCACTGTTCCTGAGACCTTTAAACTAATGGTAAGGCAATTAAACGGTTTAGGTCTGTATATAGACCCAGTTTCATATAACGCAAATGGTGTAACAGATGTTGTAGACGATTCTGAGGATGCTCCAATTGTAGATTCAGGCGCGGACAAGAGTAAAAGTAAATCAAAAAAAGTTTTAGAAGAAGTAATAAATGTTGAAAAAGAGGAGGATTTATAAATGAAATATTTAAATCAATTAAGAGATTTTGATGCCCTTAGAATACATTTAGCCTCCACCGAGGAGATACTAAACTGGTCTTTTGGTGAGGTTTTAAAGCCCGAAACCATAAACTATAGAACTTTTAAGGCTGTTCGTGGGGGTTTATTTGACGAGAAAATATTTGGACCTACAAAGAATTTTGAATGTTACTGCGGAAAATACAAAGGAATTAGATATAAGGGCGTTATTTGTGACAAATGTGGAGTTGAAGTTGCTCACTCTAGGGTAAGAAGGGAAAGAATGGGGCATATTATGCTTTCTTCTCCTGTTGTACATGTGTGGTTTTTTAGAGGAATTCCTTCCAAATTAGCCATCTTAACAGATGTTTCCCCAAGGAAAATTTCTTCTGTAATTTATTTCTCTTCCTTTATAGCTTTAAAAGTAGATAAACAAGAGAGAGTGAAAGCTTTGGCAATGGTAGATAAGGACCTTGAAATGGCAGAATTACAATTTGAGGAGAATTTGGCAAAAAAAATAGCTGAGGCAGAAACAGAATTTGCTGAAATAGCTAAATCCTATGCAAATGATGAACTTAAGTTAAAGGAAAATTCGTTAAAGCTTCAACAAAGAATACAAATAATTAAAAATAAACTGGCACAAAATTGGGAAGAACAATCTCAATTTTATAAATTAGTTCGCAAGAAAATAGAAGGCATAGAAGTTTTCTCCGTAATTTCAGATAACGAATATATTCAAATGCAAAAATACTTGGATGTATTTGCAG
>CAZHSR010000023.1:0-14304 GCA_964535155.1 uncultured Candidatus Saccharibacteria bacterium | reverse complement strand
GGGTTAGGGTTAGGGTTAGGGTTAGGGTTAGGGTTAGGGTTAGGGTTAGGGTTAACTTGTAGTAACGAGGATGAGGTGTTCACAGGCTTATTTTAAATTAAAAAGTCGTCACTGTCAATGACGACTTTTGCCAAATAGTCGTCAGTGGTACTGAGGATATAAGGATAATCCTTCGGCAAAACTGGACTTCTCCCTATCATGGGGATTAAAAGTATCCGTACGAGCAAGGATTATCCTTGAGCAAAGATAGACTTCTCCCCATCACAAAAGCCCAAAGTGCAGGATAGAGTAAGGATAATCCCTCACACTATAAGTTCTTGACTCCCCTTCTCCTTTAAAGTAAACTCCTACTGTTAGCCGTAGACAGCAAGGGCAAAAACTTTCGGTTTTTCACAAGGCCAAAGGGCACTAAAAACCCAAAGGAAAATTTTGCTTAATAATCTTGCCGAGGTATCAATTTATAACTCATATTCTGCGGCTACATTTTACTTTTTATTTATGCAAAACCTTTGTGGGGGGAAAAGCGTAAAAAATATAAAAAAGTAAGTAAGATAAGGCCAAACTATGCCAAATCAAAAAAATATAAAGTTAGTAGAAGAACTACAAGAAAAGCTTTCCAAAGCCAAATCGGTGGTTTTTGCTGAATATACAGGTCTAAGTGCCAACAAGCTCAACCTTTTAAGAAAGGAAGTAAGAGCCACTGGTGCTGAGATTTCTATTGCAAAAAACACTTTAATGAAGCGGATTTTGGACACTGGAAGCCTGAATAGTGACAAAGATTCCGAAAAACTTGAGGGAGAATTGTCAGGACAAATATGCACAATCTTCTCCTACGAGGATGCCATTTCTCCCCTAAAGACCTTAGTGGAATTTGCAAAAGCAAATGAGCTTCCCGTGGTAAAAATGGGTATATTTGACGGTGTTTTGACTTCTGCTAGCCAAATTGAAGAGTTAAGCAAACTTCCCTCTAGGGAGGAGCTTATTGCTCAAGTTATTGGGGGCTTGAAATCTCCATTAACAGGATTAGTAAATGTTTTGGGTGGCCCCCAACGAAAGTTGGTGTACGCTCTTTCGGCTATAGCTGAAAACAAAAAGAATTAACAGCACACGCATCTAAACTGTGATGTGCAAATAAAAGGAGGTGTATGACAATGGCAGACGAAAAAGTAAATGAAACAGTAGCGGACACATCCGCTGATACCAGCGCAAAATTAAGCAAAGACGCACAAAAAGTCATGGAAATGGTTGAAAAAATGACCGTTTTAGAGCTTAGCGACTTGGTTAAAGCTTTGGAAGACAAATTTGGAGTTGTAGCAGCAGCCCCCATGATGATGGGTGGTATGGCTGGAGGAAATGGCGCAGGTGCAGGGGCTGGGGAACCCGCGGAGGAACAAACCGAATTTGATGTGGTTTTAACAGATGCAGGAGCCAATAAAATTGGCGTCATTAAAGCAGTAAGAGCCTTGGATCAATCTTTAGGCTTGGTGGAAGCTAAGAACTTGGTAGAATCAGCTCCTAAAGCCTTAATGGAAGGGGTTGACAAGGAAACCGCTCAAAAAGCGAAAAAGGATTTGGAGGAAGCAGGCGCAAAGGTTGAGTTAAAATGAGGATAATCCTTGGAAAAGTTTTACGATAGTAACTAAAAACCCCGCTACGGCGGGGTTTTTTGGTAATAGTTACAAGGATAATCCTTGAAAAGCCTTGAAAAGTAAAATTCTATTTAGAATAGACTCCTCAGTGACAAGAAAAAACAGGGGTTATTAAGAAAAGACACAAGGATAATCCTTCAAAATTTTAGCAAAATTCTATTCTAACTAGACATACCCTCATTTACAGAGTACTAAAACAAATTATAATGGGGCTATGCCCCCTCGCAATACAATCAAAAACTATTATATAGGCTGTTACTACCATATTTATAACCGAGGAGTCGAAAAAAGGGATATTTTTTTAGACCAAAGTGATTATCATTTTTTCATCAACAGAATGAGGGAAAACCTAGGAGATAATCCAAACAAAAACCATTCAGACAACGTAGAACTAGGAGCCTTCTGCTTAATGCCAAATCATTTCCACATGATTCTGCAAAACAAAAGTGCAAAGGGTATAGAAGGCTTTATGAGGTCATCACTCACAAGTTACAGCTTATATTTTAATAGGAAATATAACAGAGTTGGGCACTTGTTCCAGAGCTGTTACAAGGCGAGCCTATTAAAAGGCGAAGGACAATTATTAATAAAAAGCAGATATATTCACAGAAATCCACTGGATCTGGGGGCAGATTTGAAGGAGTATCCTTACTCAAACTACAAGGATTTCCTATTGCCAAAGGGGGAACAGTACTTTAACACAAGGATAATCCTTGACCTAATTGGCAACAAGCCTCACAGGTACAGTCAATTCGTGGAGAATGACTAAGGATTATCCTTAAAAAGTTGCCTAATTTTTATCACTTTTTCATACAATTTCTTATATTCTATTGCGCTTTTATCCCAGCTAAAATCCTCTCGCATTGCGTTTTGCGCCATTAAGTTAAATCTCGACTTGACCTTATTTCCCACAGTACCCGCAGTATCCTCAGTGCCCCCATATACTTCTAAAGCCCTTCTAACACAACCAACAAAAGCTTCAATAGAATACTCATCAAAAACAAACCCAGTCACACCATCCTTAACAGAATCTTTCAGACCCCCCACTCCCCTAACAATGGGCAAAGTGCCGTAATACATTGCCATCATTTGGATCAGGCCGCAAGGCTCATATTTGGAAGGAACAAGCAAAAAGTCACTTCCGGCGTATATTTCTAAAGCCAATTTCTCATCAAAAATTATATTTGGGTAGAAGTTTGACAGTTCTTGACCTAGTTTTTTAAATTTTTCCTCCCAACCGAAGTCACCCACTCCCAATAAAACAAAAGTAGCCGAATCCGCAAATTCTGGGTTAGCAAATAAGCCCTCCAATAAATCTAATCCCTTTTGCCCTGGATCAATCCTGCCAATATATGAAAAAAGAGGCTTTTTTAACCAAGCATCTAACGGCATTTTAACCTCCAATTTGTCATATAATTTCATCCTTGCTGCCAACTTACCCTCCGAGACATCATGTATGTCAAAGTTCCTATGTAAAGATGTGTAATCTATACCATTTAAAATCCCGACCAGCCTTCCCTGTCGCGCAGTAAAGATGTCATTAAAACCACCACCAAATTCATCACTTAGTAGCTCTTTGGCATAACTTGGGGAGACAGTACTTATAAAGTCACTCGATGTAATTCCTTGTAACATCATATTGACATCGCCATCAGAAATATCCCACTCAATCAGTGGATGCTCTAATAAATTAAGACCAACACTCTCAATGGATGACAAGTCTCCCACGCCTTGGTATACAACATTATGTACAGTGAATAAAGTGGCAGGTCTTGTCATGTCAAGTTCGTCCTTGAGTATATGTGTCAGTACTCCTGTGTGCCAATCATTACAATGGACTAAATCGTATGTATTAAACTGAGATTTCACAAACTCTGCTACGGATCTGTTGAAAAACATAAACATTTCAGTCTCTGAAATATTGTTGTCAAATGCTGCCACACCTCCTCCACCAAAAAACTCATCATTTTTTAACAGGAAAACATCCACATCCGAATCAGGGAGCTTTGTCTTAAACACATCCACAGGATAGTTTGCACCCCCAAAAGGAACGTTCAGCTCGCGACTCTTATATAGGGAGGTCGAGGATACATTAGATATAGCAACAGGAAAAAAAGGGACAATGACATCACAATTCACACCAATTTTACTCAATGCCTTAGGCAAAGCCCCCATAACATCACCCAAGCCCCCGATTTTAATTATTGGAGCTACTTCAGAGCCTACTAAAAGAATTTTCATATAATCATCTAAATATAAATAAGCACTTCAACAAAGGCTATTCCAGCAAACCCCGGATCCCATTAATTTAACAAACCCTTAATCTCATTAATCTTCCCCTGAACCCCCAAAAGCTCCTGTGGCAAGTACAACTCCACGTAACTCTCCAATACCTTCAAACTTTTCTTTATCATCGCAGCATCAAACAAGAATTCTCCAGCAGGTAAAGTCTTTTTAGAAGCCCACCAAAACTGGTCACTATGTAAAGACTTTAACAACAAAATATCTCGAGCCACCTTACCTCGCAAAACAGTATTTGAAATTTGTGACAATCCTTCCGTTTTCCATACAGGTAAAGTAGTATATTCTTCAACCTCTGTCATAAAGGCCTCGTGTGAATATGATCCCAAAATAGTGTCAATCAGCTCCCATTGCTTCCTATGTATGTCATTATTTGGATCACACCACATGGGATATGGATTATTTGATGACATATCTTCATCACTAGCTCCCCAGGTAGACTCCAAAAGCTCTTTAAGCAACAAACAGTTATCATCTTCTACATACTCTGACACTGTACAAAATGTGACACCCAATGTCTTTCCTGCTTCTAATAACTTATCAAAAACCAAAAAACCGTCTGCATAATGGTGCCCAAAAAACTCCCCATCCATTACAACCGCAAAAGATCTTTCATTGGCTTGAAAAAACTTAAGTGAGTCAATTATCTCCTCAACATTTAAATCTCGTTTAAAGGAAAGCATGTTACTAAATGACCTATTACGACAAACTAACTTAGCACTGTAATCTTTAAATTGATAGACCCCATGTTTGTGTTGATAATTCAGGTCAAAGGGAATAGTGCTTTCATCAATTATCATCCATTTATATCCTAAATCGTCAACAATAGACAAAACCCTTTCACTTACTGCAACTTCGGGTGGAAAAAAACCAGACAAATTTTTTATTAAAATTGAGGGATCCCCTTCTAGGCTTTCATGACTCCCTAAATAATAACCAAGCCCATACTCATTCAAAATAATTTCCTTCTCTATGATATTTTTTGGGAGCTTAGATAATAAAGGATGATACGCGGCACTTCCAACTATTTCCACTTTTTCCAATTTAATTAACTCCTTTAGATCCGCAAACCATTCAGAATAACCGTACCTATCCATTTGTTCTAAAAGACTTAGGGACAGATCCAAGGAAACTCTAAAATCCTTTGCTTTAGCTATCTTTTTTAATAAAGGAGAATAGGATTCTGCATAAACTCGTCTAAAAACCTCTTCAGACTGAGTAACTGGTTGATATAAATGGAGCAGTAGGGCAATTTTCACTCTTGAATTATAAACAGAGTTTTAGTTTTATACAACTACTCTATGTGGGGATTTTTGGAGGCAAAATCTTATCGATGGGATGATGGACCTAAAAGGAGAAAAAAATTATATAACCCAACCCAGGAAGGTAAACTTCATAGTCTCCTGCCCAAAGACTAGGAATAACCTTCCCGGATCGGGTTATACAATAATGCAGATAGTATAGCAAAATAATATAGGGTTGTCAATTCCTGTCAGGCGCATCCTAGAGTATTAAAACCCTTCTCCCACCAAACAGCTGAAAAACTAGGACAATCTATCTTCAATCTTTCCCATCAAAGGATTATCCTTGTTTTTAAGCGAAATAGCGCGGTCGTAGAGCTTAATGTACTCTTCAGCGGAGTGCTTCCAGCTAAAGTCGCTTTTCATAGCGTTCTTTTGCAACTGATTCCAAGCCTCTTTGTTTCTGTACAATTCGTAAGCTCTAGCAATCTGACCAAATAAGGAATATTCGTTAAAATTCCTAAAAACAAAGCCATTTCCAGTCTTTTTAATAGTGTCAAAATTTTCCACGGTGTCGGCTAGGCCACCAACTTTGCGGACAATGGGTATAGACCCATATCTCATGGCTTCTAATTGTACTATTCCGCAGGGCTCAAATCTGGATGGGAGTAAAACGCAATCGGTTCCAGAAAAAATCAATCGAGGGAGTGTGAAGTTAGGATAGGGATGCACTCCAACTTTGTCTGGAAAATCGCGTTTCAAGTCCTTTAACATTTGGGTCAGTCCCCCATCGCCACCACCTACCTGCACAAATTGGACATTATAATCTGGCAAGACATGTCTTAAGGTTGTTATCATCATATCAACGCCTTTTTGATGATCCAAACGACCAACAAAACCTAACAAAAGAGCCTCCTCATCTTCGGGTAAATCAAATTCCCTTTGTAAGGCCGCTTTATTTACAGCCCGTTTTTCAAGAGAATTTACATCATAGTTTTGCTCTACAAGATTATCTGTGGCGGGATTAAATTCGTCATAATCTATTCCGTTTACAATTCCAAAAAGTTTCCCCTTTACCTCTAGTAAAAGCTTGTCCAAACCTTCGCCATATTCTTGGGTTAATATTTCTCGCGAATAAGTTTTTGAGACTGTGTTTACGGCGTCGTTAAATAAAATTCCTCGACGCATGAAGTTCAATTTGTTAAGACGGGGTGAGAAAAGGGATGAAACGACAGACTTTCCGTCGTCATAGTCTAACTCGGTTACATTTCTATGGTCAAATGTACCCTGAAAATTAATATTGTGGATAGTGAAAACGGTAGCAATATCATTCAATGTCTCATCTTTTCTATACTCTGTCTTGATATAATTTGCCAAAGTTGCAGTATGCCAATCATGCGCATGAACTACATCTGGCACAAACTCTCCTCCTTTGATAAACTCAAGAGCACCCTTAGAGAGTAAAGAAAATCTTGTGGGGTCATCAACATATCCGTAAACATTGGCGCGTTTTTCATAATATTCCTTATTTTCCAAGAAATAAGTTGTTACTCCGTAGGCATCCTCAGCTACTTTTATGTTACATATTAAATGTGGATTAGTTTCATCACCAGTTGGAACACGAAGTCCTTCCTGTAACATGCTGATTTCATGCTCTTTTTCATCTATAAAGCCATACTTTGGCATAAAAAGTCTCACATCGTGACCCAAACTACACAATTCTCTAGACAAATATCCCAAAACTTGAGAAAAACCTCCCACAGAAGCATAAGGAGCCCCTTCGGCTCCTACTAATAGTATTTTTAATTTTGTGCTTTTTGATTGTGGAATTATTTTTTTCTTGGCGGTCATGAAGGGATTGTACCATACTTTGCTAGTCTGGGCGTATAACCACAGATTACAATCTGGAACAATCCCTCATGTACCCCATTTAACTACCTTAAAAAGTAAAGTTAAAGTATATCTGCTAACTCTTCGGATAAGCCCATGTCCTCAAAATCCTGTTGCATCTGAGCTGGATCTACAACATAAAGTCCATGCTTTTCCACTTTGTTTGCAAAAACAGCGGATGATTGTGGAAACATTACGCAAAGTTGGGCATTAACCTCATTTGTTTCCTCAAGCTGCAACATTTTCTGGAAAAGTTCTTCGGTAGAGGGATTTAAATAAACATGCAAAACTGAAAAAGGCTTTTTAAGGGGCTTTTCCAGGGAAAGGCCTGCGTACAGGGTGAAAGCGTAGTCCACAGCGGATTTTCGGGCCACTTTGTCTATGTTTTGCGCTATTTCTTTTAGTCCTCCTAAATTACTTTTGTAGTAAGCATGGGAAATTTTTGGTGCGGATTCGTCTTCCGAGGCGCCGCTTAAGGAACTTAGGGATTCGGCTTTAGCTATGGGGGCTTCGGCTACGGATTGTCTAGGGGCAACTTCTTCCGCGGGAGCAACAGGGGCAACCTCCTCTTTTTCCATGGAATACTCTTTAGCGGCGGCTCTAAATTTGGATAGCCAGTCTATTTCAGCCTCTTCTTCTGGTTCCTCTACTTTTTTGGGTTCTTCTTCTACTACCTTAGTAGTGGAAGGGGCGGGCGCCGCAGTTGGAGTTGGAACTGGAGTTGGAACTAGGGCCTCTTCTGTTTCAGGTTCCTGTTCAGGAGTTTTTTCCTCAGAGGATACTGCCATAGAATCTTTTTTCTCGCTTACACGCGAAAAATGAGTTTCTACTACCTTGGGATCAATGTCACCTTCTGGATACAAAAAGGTTAATATGTCCTTTTTTGTGAACCTTAGTCTCCCTGTGGCAGTCTTTATCTCTGCGTCAAGTTTACCTTGGTCCAAATAACGATATACGGATCTTAGGCTCACACCTAATATTTTTGCTACTTCGGTGGAAGTATATAATTTTTCTTCTAAATTCATATTTTAATAGTACATAGGGTGAATATGTGTGTCAATGATTTACTAATTAAGTGCTTTGTATACAAGATATGACATAAAGTACACTGTGGATTTAAGGACTCTTTTTATACGCCAAGGTTGTGTAATTAGGCGATATAGCCACTCTAAATGCATTTTTTGTAACCATAAGGGTGCCCTAGATTTTCTTCCTGAAACAAAGTCAAATGTACCCCCAAGACCCAAGCCTAGCTTTGCGGGTATAAAAGACATATTTCTTTGGAGCCATTTTTCCTGCTTTGAATGTCCATAACATACAAATAGCATGTCAATGTGAGAAACACCGTGAATTTTCATCTGTTCTTGTATATATTTCAGTGTTTCTGCATCATCCGAGGTATTCGGTCCAAACTTGGAAGTACTGCCAATAATATTTAAATTAGGATACTTCTCTTTCAGGGAGTTAGCGGCTTCAGTAGCAAGATCAAATCCAGGATTTTTTAAAGGCCTTCCCCAAAAATCAGTTGGCCAACCCCCTAAAAGGAAGACATTATAACCTTTGGATTCGGCAAGGGAACAACAGTCATATATTAAGTCAGCACCTGACACTCTTTGGGGGAATATAGTGTGAGGGATAATCCCTCGGACTATATCCAAAAACAATTTGGCATACAAAACCCCTACTCCATCGGGAACAGACAAAAAGGAATTGTTTATTATATCCGCAAATTCAGGATCCTTTTGTGCTGCTAAAATAAATTCTGGATTTGTAGTACATAAGATTTGGGGGGAAATTTCAGGCATCCCCTTGGATAATAGCCCATCAATCCTAGACAACACCTCATCCTTGTTAAGAAAGTCCACCCTAATGTTCAGTATTTGTCTTGAATTGTACATATATTTAATGTCTTATCATTACTTTTGAAAACTTATCTAAATGCTCTAGCACTACCTGTAACCCCTTGATAGTACATTCTGTGGGGCTTTCAGCAACATGAACTGGAACTCCAATGTATTCTGAGATATATTTGTCAACATTTTTCATCAGGGACGAACCACCACACAACACTATTCCCTTATCTAGGACATCAGAAGACAATTCAGGGGGCGTCTTTTCTAGCACATCCTTTATAGAACAAGCAATTCTTTGTAAATCGGTTTGCAAGTCTTCATTTACTTCCTTAGAAGAAATCTCTGCAATTCTGGGGAATCCTGTTATAGAATCACGGCCTTTTACTTCCAAAATCTCATCCGAAAGAGCCAAAGCGTCACCTATTTTAATTTTCACATCTTCTGCGGTACCTTCCCCTATAACCAAGCCATATTTTCGCCTAATATGAGCTATGATACTTTGTGTCAAATCTTCCCCCCCAAGGCGTAAACTCCCTTGAGCAACTATGCCATAAAGTGACACAACTGCCGTTTCTGTTATTCCCCCACCCATACTTACAATAATGTTTCCAGAAGGCTGAGAAACAGGCAGACCTGCTCCAATTGAAGCGGCTAAAGGGCTAGGTATTAAATAAGCACTTTTGGCACCGACATTGTATGCCACATCTAACACAGCTCGCGACTCCACCGAAGTTGCCCCCGAAGGTACGGACAAAAGTATGTCAGGCTTTAAAAAAGTTCTACCCAAAGATCTGGACAGCAGGTTTTTTAAAAATACCTCGGCAATATTATATTCGGCAATCACACCGTTTTTAAGCGGTTTTATTGGGATAATGTCTTCAGGGGAACGGCCTAGCATATCTTGGGCTTGCTTTCCTATTGCTAAAATGTCAAATGAATCCCCCGAATAATTTTGAGAAGAATCCTGAGATACTGCCACAACAGTAGGCTCTTCCACTAAATTTGACTTACCTCTTACAGATACCCGTGTCCTTGTGGTTCCAAGATCTATACAAACTTTATTGCTTAACATGTGAGAATTATATAACACAAAGACATAAAGATTCTGAAAAAACTACACTAAATGATAGAATACCTACAATATGAGTAAAAAATATATCCTTAAAGGAATAGTCACGACATTAATAATATTGTTAGTAAGTGCAGGTCTTTATTTATACACGGCAGGATATAGACTGGAAAAGGAGCCAGAAGAACCAGTAGGAGTGTCAATTACAGGCATGATTAATGCCAAATCTATCCCAGAAGGTTCCACTGTGTACTTAAACGAAGAGATGGTCGCCGCAACCAACTCCACAATTGGAGGAATTGTTCCAGGTAAATATAATTTAAGAATTATTAAAAGCGGATTTACTACTTGGGAGAAAAATATAGAAGTTTTTCCAGAACTTGTTACTGACATTACAGCCATTTTAGTGTCAAAGACACCCAGAATTGAACCATTGACACAAACAGGAGCGACAAATCCTGCCATTTCTCCCTCTTTAAGTGCTATTGCGTATTTCTCCCAAGACGATGAAGAACCAGGAGTTTGGGTTTTGCCATTAACTTCGGCAAGGTTAAACATATTCAGCTCCACCCCTTCGGTTGTTTTGGAGGACACTTCTTATATAAAATTTTCAGAAGGATTAAACATAATTTGGTCGCCAGATGAAAAACAATTGCTTATCCAACAAGCAGAAAATAATTATTACTTGGCAGATTTAACGACAAAAACTGCCAGATCTACACAAGAATGGGCAGAAATCATGGAAAACTGGGAGGAAACTTTGTTGGAAAAGAGAACGGCTCTACTGGAAAAGCAAGAAATGGAAGCAAAAATAAAGGAATATGCAGTTGATACTAGTACTATTTGGTCACCTGATGGAAAGAAGTTTTTATACCAAAACGAAAGCTCGGAAGGGGAAATTGAGTACAGAGTGTACAACATGGAAAATCCCCTTCCCATAGGAGAACAAATTGACACACTTGTCCTATCTGTAAAAAATCAAGACACCCAACCTCAATTTTCATGGTTTGCCGACAGCTTCCACCTGGTGATGCTGGAAAGAACCAGTGAAGAACCACAAGAAAACACTGGAACCATTTCGCTTGTTAGGATTGACGGTACAAATAAGACGGAAATTTATAACAACAAAATTTACTCAAACAATGTTTTTAGTGCCCCAGGAGGAGATAAAATTATTGTGCTCACTTCATTTAGAACAGAAAACCAAAGTGATTTATACACAATAAGCATAAGGTAGAATAAATCTCTACAGAACAGCATAATTTTCTTCTAAAAAATACATGAATTCTTTGACATCTTTTTAGAATTGTGTAAGATTTATTTATCTACCAAATCTTATAACAAAAGTTTTTGGTAGCAGATTGAACAAATCAATATGCAAGATGTACCTGCCCAAAACTCAAAAGCAAACTATGCAAATCAAGAATACACTTTAGGTGTAACTGAAACTGCCAATATTCTTAAAATCTCCCCCACCAGTTTGCGCCGCCTAGAAAGTGAGGGAAAAATTACCTCAAAAAGAGATAAAAATAATCGAAGATCCTACAATGAAGCGGAAGTATGTAACATAAAGGCGCTTTTGGAAAAGGAAACAGAGGAGAAAAAGCTAAAGAAATTGGAAAAGAAAGAAATAGCCAATACTAATGCCATTTCTAATAGGGACTCTAGCGAGAAGAAAACCTTATCAAATGACCGCATGACAAGAGAAACCCCCGCATCCCACAGGTTAACAAATGTCATAGAGAGTCATAAAGCAACCTCCAGAAACAACACAAATACCTTATTCCCTAGATTTGCCTCCATAGGATTTCTTACCGCATCATTTCTTTTAATGGCTTTCTCAACAGCAATGCTACTCCCCTACCCAACCAAAAAAGCCGTTATCAATAAAATATCCCCAGCATTCGAAAGAACTGGGAGAAAAATTGCCAGTGCCTTAAATATAAGGATTAAGGAAATAGAACCTTTTTCCCAACCAACGGAAAAACAAATGATGGCGACTGTTTTAGGTGTTAGAACAAGAAATCCAGAATATCAGGTGGAATTTAATGTTCCAACAGTAGCCTTTAAATCATTGACAGCAGATGACATATTTGTAGTAAACGGTGCTGCAACTTTTAACGCAGGTCTTACAACTACAAATGTCACTTTCACCGCCCCAGGAGGAATTAATAATTTGTTAACAATTGATGAAACAACTAAAAGCACTTTGGAAAATACTTTAGAGCTTTTTGGTGACGCCACAGGAACGCTTTCAAACATAACCGTTAATTCTATTGGAGGTTTGGCACTAGGCACAATTGAAGGGGATGACGGGAATTTACTTTATATAGACGGCGGAGAAATTATTAGTGGAAGTTTGGCGGACCTTGACACAACTCAAATTACCGAGCTCGGCACTATTGAGACTGGCACTTGGGAAGCAGATGCAATTGATGTGGAATACGGTGGAACAGGGCTTTCTTCCTATTCAACAGGCGATCTAATATATGCCTCCGCAGGAAATACACCTGCAAATCTTGCAATAGGACCAAATAATTATGTTTTAACAGTATCAGGAGGAATACCAACTTGGATAAACAGCATTGGAACAAGAATATATACATCAGGAGAATATGTCACATCAGGACAAACACTAACAGACTCTATAAGTACCTTGGACCAAACAATATATCAAATTATATCGGGAGAGTCTGGGCTTTGGATAAGAAATGAAACTGCAGCAAATATATACCCATCAAATAATGAGCTTTTTGTCATAACTGACACAGGCAGAGTTGGCATAGGGACCAGTTCCCCAGGGAATTACGCTCTTGATATAACTGGGAATATCAACATCACAGGGCAAGCCACAATACAGGAAATACTCATAACTCAAAATGGAATTTCAAATTCTTTTGGTGGAATTATGGAGACAGGTCCCATAACGGGTGCAACAGGGCTTACATCTTCAGGGGCAATTACTTTTAGCTCTCTATCAGAAGGGATAGTGCATACAACTACAGGAGGCGTACTTTCTGCTACAAATATAAACTTGGGTACCTCAGCATATTTAACAGGCACACTTCCAATAAGTAGGGGTGGTACAGGAATCTCAACATTGACACAAGGAGATTTACTTATAGCATCAGCAGAGAACACATTAAGCTCATTAGGTGCTGGTGGGGAAAATCAAGTTTTGGTTATATCAGCAGGACTACCAACATGGGCATCCCTTACAGGAGGAGAAAGCGGATTTTGCACAAACTGTTTAGTAAATGACCCGGGCTCAACTCAAACCATAACACCTACAAATGCCTCCGCAACAGGACTAGTAATTAGACAAGCAAATGGAGGAACAACCGATATATTTTCAGTTAAAAATTACGCAGGAACTATAGATTACTTTAAAATTGACAACACAGGCAATGTCGTAATAGGACAATCTGCTACAAGTGGCATCTTTACCGTATCTCCAATTGGAACCGATCCCATTGCCATATCCCCTGTCTTATCAGCATCAAGTAATACAGGAACCATAACAAGTAATGAACTTACTTTGGATAGAACATGGACATTTCCCAATAGCACTGGAGAAATTTGTTTAGCAACAGGAAATTGTAGTGGAGTTGGGACAAATCTGGGAGGAACTGGAACTGCAAATTACATTGCAAAATGGGGCGGTGAATATGAAATACAAAATTCAACAATATATGACAATGGAAACATTGGAATTGGAACAACAAATCCAATTTATAAATTGGACTTAGTAGGAACAGCAAATATAACTGGAGCAGTTACACTTGGAAATACACTTAATTTAACAGGAGCTGCTACTCTCGCGGATTCTCTTAGCGTCACGGGCGGAACTAACCTTTTTTCTACACTTGAGGTAAGCGGGGCTACCACTCTTTCTAGTACTTTAGGTGTAACAAGTCACATAACAGCTGGAGGGAATTTGCGGGTAAATGGTGAGGGGGTTTCTTGGGTTTTGGGGAATGTGGGGATTGGGACTACGGCTCCAGAGGTACCCCTGCATGTCAGAGGCAATCCCGCAGTAACCCAAGCTCTAGCAATTTTCAAGAATAATACAATCTCGGAGTACTCTTATATTAGGCTTGACAACCCTGGTTCAGGGTCTAACTATGGATATACTGGCATAAACTTTAGTAACCAAGATACCCAAAAAGTTGCAATTGGTTGGTATAACATTCAGAACTACCTTGGGATTGGCTCTGGGGCAACTAACCAATGGTTGGTTATTAAATCTGGTAACGTCGGAATCGGCACCACCGCCCCCACCTCCCTCCTCCACACCGTAG
>CAZHSR010000022.1:0-15094 GCA_964535155.1 uncultured Candidatus Saccharibacteria bacterium | reverse complement strand
GTCTTTTTAGAGACTCTTTTTATTTCTACAACTTTTTCTTCAAACTCACTTTCCTGTTTAAAAGGTTTTTCTCTTCCTGCCATATTAAAAAACTAAGCCTCCTTCTCTGGCTCCGTCAGCAAAACTTTTTACTCTCCCATGATACTTATAAGGGCCTTTATCAAAAATCACTGCTTCTATTTTTTTTCCCTTTGCCATCTTTGCCATCTCCTTACCTAATTCAAAAGCAGCATCAATTTTTTTGGCTTTTTCGTGAGTTGCTTTAACCAAAGGATCAATTGTAACAAGTGTTTTTCCCTTTGTATCATCAATAAGTTGACCATAAATGTATTTATTAGATCTAAAAACGCTCAATCGAGGTCTTTGTGCTGTACCTTCAATAGGGGCTCTAGTTCTTTTTGTTCTATTTAATTTTGTTATTTTTTTACTTGTTCCTAACATATATTCCTTAAAAACTAGGCTTTAGCAGCTGACTTGCCAGGCTTTCTTCTAATAACTTCACCTTTATACTTAATTCCTTTACCCAAATAAGGTTCTGGCTTCCTAAGTTTTTTAATCTTTGAAGCTACTAATCCCACTAATTGCTTATCTATTCCAGTTATTTTAATATTTTGTTGATCTGGAACTTCAAATTCTATTCCTTCTGGAGCTTCTACTCTTATTGGATGAGAGAAGCCTAAAGTTAAGCTCAAATCTCTTCCTTCTTTTGTAGCTCTATAACCAACACCAGAAAGCTCCAATTCCTTGAAATATCCCTCTACTACCCCTTCAACAGCATTTGCCAATAAAGCCCTCGTTAATCCCCAATAAGCAGGCTTAATTGGATTTTCCAAATGCACTGTAAGAACTTTTTCTACCAATTCCAAACGGACTTCTGGTCTTATTGAAACTATCAATTCCCCCTTGGGACCCTTTATTTTAGCCTCTTTTGGCATTATTTCAACCGTTACCCCTGCAGGCAATTCAATTGGCATCTTTCCTATTCTTGACATATTACCAGGCCTCACAAATCACTTCCCCGCCTAATTTCTTTTTTCTGGCATCTTCACCAGACATAATTCCACGGGAAGTGGAAACAACTAATACTCCATAACCACTCTTTGAAAATCCGATTTCATTTGATTGTTTGTAAATTCTTCTACCAGGTTTAGATACTCTTTTTATATCGTTTAACACAGGGACCTCTTCATTGTAGGCTAAATCTATATGCAAGCCTTTGTGAGGGCTGCCTTTTTCACTAAAAACTTTAACTTTAGAAACAATTCCTTTTGCTTCCAACACTTTTGCAATTTCTTCTTTTTGCTTGGAATAGGGCACTTCAACAGAAGGTTTTCCTACCATGGAAGAGTTTTTAATTGTACTAAGCATATTTGCTATTGTATCCACACTCATTACCAACTGGCCTTTCTAACTCCAGGAAGAACTCCCTTATGAGCTAACTCTCTAAAACACTTTCTACAAATTTTGAATCTACGCATAAATCCTCTTGGGTTTCCACACAATTCACAACGGGAATAACCGCGAACTTCAAATTTAGGCTCTCTTTTTTGTTTTGCTATTAAAGACTTTTTTGCCATATACTAATTTTCTTCCTTACTAAAAGGGAATCCAAGCCCATCCAATAACATCCTGTTTCTCTCGGGATCTCCATTTTTTATTACTACATTAATTTGTAAACCTTTTCCTGTTTTGACCTTATTAGGGTTAATTTCGGGGAAAATTGTGTGATCATTTAATCCCAAGGAATAATTTCCTGCGCTATCAAAAGCCTTAACTGAAATTCCTCTAAAGTCTCTAACCCTAGGCAAAACGATATTAACAAGTTTATCCAAAAAAGACCACATTCTTTCACCTCTAAGAGTTGCGGATAAACCAACGGTTTCTCCTTCTCTTAACTTAAAGGCGGAAATTGATTTTCTGGAAGGGCGAGTATTTGGAATTTGACCCATAATTTGACCTAACTCCTCTCTAAATGAGTCTACTGCCTCTTTACTATCCCTAAATTCCCCAATTCCAGCATTTACAGTTACTTTTTTTATTGTTGGAACCTCCATAACATTCTTTATTTCAAATTGCTTCATCAATGCAGGAACAACTTCTTTTTGATATTTTTCTTTCATTCTTTTTTCCATATACTATTTGGTTTCCTCCTTTGAGGCACTTTTCTCTTTAGCTTTGTTAACTTTTGAAGTCTTTTTCTTAACCTCTTCCACAGACTTTTCCTTTGTTTCCTTAGTCTCTTTAACTTCTTTTATTCCTTTAACTGAATCCAAAGTTTTGCCACTTTTTTTACAAATTCTTATCTTTTTTCCATCTACAAATTTGTAACCTATTCGTACAGCCTTACCTAAAGACTCGTTATAATACATGACATTTGAAACATCAATTGGCTTCTCCAGTTCTATAATTCCACCTTTTTCACTTGCTTGGCCTGGTTTAATATGCTTTTTTACTATACTTACTCCTTCAACAACAACTTTATTTTCAGTTTTTAAAACTTTAAGAACAGAAGAGATTTTTCCCTTGTCCTTTCCCGATATTACTTTTACTGCGTCATTTACTCTGATTTTCATATACTTATAAAACCTCCTTTGCTAAAGAGACAACTTTAGAAAATCCAGCATCTCTAAGTTCTCTAGCAATAGGGCCAAAAACACGGGTCCCAACCATTACTCCATCTGTGCCCACTATTATTGCAGCGTTATCATCAAATCTAATGTAGCTACCATCTTTTCTGCGAGTTTCTTTTTTGGATCTGACAAGTACTGCCTTTACAACTGAATGATTTTTAACCATGCCAGCAGAATCGGCACCTTTTACAACGCAAGTAACTATCTCACCAAGTTTTGCGACTTTTCTTTTTGTACCGCCTGATATACCTATTATTTTTAATCTATGAGCACCAGTATTATCGGCAAGACTTACTGTGGTAAATAAAGGGATCATTACTTTTCCTCCTCCTTAGATATAACCTCTTTAACAATCCATGATACTTCCTTACTAAAAGGAGCATGTTCCTCAATTGACACAATAGAGCCCAATGAAGCTTCAATCTCATTTCTAGCTTTAAATTTTCTTGTAGTCTTAATAGCCTTATTATAAATTGGGTGTCTCTTATTTATCTCCACTGCAACAACAACAGTCTTTTGCATTTTATTTGAAATTATTTTTCCTTTTAATATTTTTTTTGACATATATTCCTTTTAATTGCTTTTCTGCTTTAGAACAGTGCGAATTCTAGCATAATCCTTCTTTAAAGTCCTAATTTTCCCTAAATCTAAAGATTTTCCTTCTAAAGCTTCTGCACGCGCTTTATTTAGCTTTGTTGCAGTCTCCAACGATAATTTATTTAGATCCACTATTTCCTTTTTTATTAAATCTTTTGCTAACATATTATTCTTCTCCAAAAACCTTAGAACTTACAAATTTGGTTCTAAATGGTATCTTATCAGAGGCTCTTCTAAAAGCATCCCTAGCCAACTCTTCAGGGACACCTGCAATTTCAAACAAAATAGTACCCGGCTTAACTACTGCAGAGTAGTGATCAACAGGGGACTTTCCGCCACCCATTCGGGTTTCATTTGGTTTCTTAGATATGGGCTTATCAGGAAAGACTCTTATCCAAACTTTGCCTAATCTTTTAGTTTTATGAGCTATTGCCTTTCTGGCAGCCTCTATTTGCCTAGAGGATAAGTAGCCGATGTCTAAACATTTTAAGCCATACTCTCCAAAGGATACTGTGGAACCCCTAGTAGCAATTCCTTTTAATGTACCCCGCATTGCAGATCTAAATTTTACTCTACTTGGCAACATTACAGGCATTTAATAAGTCTCCTTTTCACCTTTATAAATCCATACTTTAATTCCAATTGCACCAAATATTCTTTGGCAGTCAAGTTGCGCATAGTCAATCTCTGAACGCAAAGTTTGAGTAGGAATAGAACCTTCTGAGTAAACCTCTGTTCTAGCAATTGTATTTCCACCACTTAAAACACCAGAAACTCTAATTTTTATTCCTTTTGCACCTTTATCCATTGCGGATCTTATAGCAGATTGAACAACCCTTCTGTAGGGCAATCTTCTATTCATTTGTCTAGAAATATAGTCAGCTACCAAAGGGGCTTCCAATTCGGGGACTTTAACCTCTTCCACATTTAATTTCACCTTGGATTTAGTCATGTCGTGCAAGTCTTGTTCCAATTGTTGAATACCTACTCCTTTTTTACCAATTACCATACCCGGTTTTGAGACTCTTATAGTGATATTTAAATCATTTACTGCTCTGTGAATTTCAATATCTTTAATTCCAGCAACTGACATGGTTTTCTCTATATGTGCCCTCACTTTTTGGTCCTCAAGCATGGTATCAGCGTAATTTGCTTTTGGTGCAAACCATTTGGTCTTCCAATCGGTTGTTATTCCTAATCTATATCCATAAGGATTTACTTTTTGACCCATTATTTATTTCCTTTCTTCCCTTTTACAACTTCTCCTGCCGATAAACCTACTACCACATGACTGGATCTTTTTAAAATGGGATTCATTCTTGATCTTGCAACAATTCTTCCTCTTTTCATTGTAGGACCTTCATATATTTGGGCATCGGATACCACTAAGGAATCTTTGGAAAGTTTGGAATTATTAACTGCATTTGCCTCGGCAGATTTCAAAACTTTTAAAAACATCCCGGCCGCTTTTGATTGATGAAATGCAAGAATTTTTTTGGCTTCTTCAATTGTTTTACCTCTAATTAATTCTGCAACAACACGGGATTTTTTAACCGAGGTTCGGGCGTATTTTAATTTTGCGTATACATCTGCATCTTTATACATATATTATTTAACCTCTTTGGCAACTGCTTTAGTTTCTTTTTCTGCTGCAATCTTTTTGGAAGAGTGACCTCTAAAGGTTCTTGTAGGAGCAAATTCCCCCAATTTATGGCCAACCATAGGCTCAGATACAAATACATCTATGTGCTTTTTTCCATTATGAACAGAAAAAGTCATACCTACCATTTCTGGTAAAACTGTAGATCTTCTAGACCAAGTCTTTATAGGAGCTCTACTTCCAGACTCTTTAGCCTTTGTTATCTTTTTTTGTAATTTTTCGTCCATAAATGGACCTTTATTTAATGAACGAGCCATATATTACTATTTCTTCCCTCTCTTGTGTTCTCTAACTATATACTTATCTGTGTGACTTCTCTTTCTGGTCTTAACACCTCTTGCAGGCTTACCCCAAGGAGTTTTAGGTCCTGGCATTCCAACACCATTATCTTTATAAGATCCACCATGAGGATGTTGTCTGGGGCTTGCAACTGCCACACCTCGAACATGAGGCCTTACTCCCAAATGTCTATTTCTCCCAGCTTTCCCTAAATTCACATTTCTAACATCAGGATTTGACAAAACTCCTATGGTAACAAGGCATTCTAACAATATTTTCCTAATTTCTCCACTAGGTAACTTAATATCGGCATATTTTCCCTCTTTTGCTATCAACACAACCGAAGTACCTGCCCCTCGTGCAATTCTACCTCCCTGGCCTGGATTTATTTCAACATTATGAATAACTGTACCTAAAGGAACATTGGTAATAGGCATAGAATTTCCTACTGAAACAGGAGCATTTTCAGAAGAAAGAATTTTCATTCCTTTTTCGAGTCCTTGGGGAGCCAAAATATATCTTTTATCCCCATCCATATAGCTTATTAAAGCAATATTAGCGCCTCTATTTGGGTCATGCTCTATAGAAGCCACCACCCCTTCAACTCCAAATTTGTTTCTTTTAAAATCAACCAATCTATAATGCTTTTTGGCACCTCTTGACTTATGTCTAACTGTAATACTCCCTTTTGCTCGGCCTACAGAACCTTTCAAAGGAGAGGTTAATCTCTTATTGGGTCTAACATTATCTACACTTTTTTGAAGTGATTTTCTTGATCTTTGACTTGGCGATGTTGGTTTATAACTTCTTATCATATTATTCTCCTTGATATATATCTAACTTTCCTTTTTTAAGCTTAAAAGACACCTTTTTCTTCATTTGTGTGGTTGTAAATCTTGCAGTTTTTGCAATTCTTTTTCTTTTGCCTGGCAACACATTGGATCTTAATTCTATTGCTTCCACTTCATATACTTCCTTTAGAGCGTTTTTTACATCGGTTTGGGAAGCTGCTAAATCAATTTCAAATGTATATCTACCCTCCCTGTTAAATAAGTCAACAGCTTTTTCAGTTATTACTGGTTTTATTAAAACTTTATTTATTCGCATATTTTTCCTCCAAAAAACTCAAAGCATCTTCGGTAAAAATTATACTTTTAGCAAATAAAATATCGTATATACACAAATTCTCTGCTAAAGAAACTTTTACTTTTGGCAAATTTCTAAGGGACTTCCTAATATTTAAGTCATTCTCTTTTTGAACAAAAAGAATTCTTCCATGAACCTTTAGAGATTTCATAAGCTCTCTAATCTCAGTAGTGGAAGGTTTTTTTAAAGTAAGAGACTCGAGTGCAACAATTGAATCCTTTGCCATTTTTAAAGAGAGTGCGGACTTTAAAGCTAAACTTTTCATTTTAGTGGGAAAGTTTAATTTCCAGGACTGGATTTGGGGACCATGTGCTATTCCCCCATGAACCCAAATAGGGCTTCTTGTAGAACCATGTCTAGCACGACCTGTTCCTTTTTGTGCCCAAGGCTTTTTTCCCCCTCCAGAAACTTCAGAACGAGTTTTTGTTTTAGATGTACCTTGTCTTTGATTTGATCTAAAAACATGAATGTATTGGTTCAAAAGAGGAACATTTGGCTCCATACCAAAAAGCTCCGCCGAAATTTCTCTTTCATTTTTTATTTCACCTTTTTTTGTAAAAACTTTAATTTTCATATTATTTCCCTACCTTCAAAACAACCAAAGAGTTTCTTGCGCCAGGAACGGATCCCGCAACTAAAACAACGGATTTGTCTGCTATAAGATCAACGATTTTTGACCCATGAATTGTTACTTGTACATTTCCCATATGGCCTGGCATTCTTTTACCCTTAAATACATGGCCAGGAGTCTGACATCCAATTGAACCCATTGCTCTAACTTTATTGGAGGAACCTCTTGTAACATGTTGATGTTTAAATCCGTATCTTTTCATACCCCCAGCAAATCCTCTTCCCTTGGAAGTTCCCGTAATGGATATTTCCTTATTTTTTAAATCTTCTTGCAATTCTTGGGATTTATCTACTTGAATTAAAGTCACAGGAATAACACGACCATCTTCTTGAAAAATCTGACTCATATTTAGTTTTATTCCTTTTATTTCTAGATCTTTCATGTTTTTGTATAAAATTCAAACTCATATTTGGTTTTCTCATTGGAATCAGAATTTCTGTCCAATGGATGCCGAAGGCGATTGTACCAACAAATTGCTCAAAATCCAACACTTTTAACTAATAAAAGTTACATCTGGATAGACACGCCAACTCCTGCGGGCAAACTCATATGAGAAAGGCTGTCTATTGTGGAACTTGTAGGACGCTTTATATCAATAATTCTTTTATGTGTTCTCAACTCAAACTGTTCTCGGGACCTCTTATCAATATGAGGGCCTCTAATAACAGTATAAAGTTCTCTCCTTGTGGGAAGAGGCACGGGTCCCACAACTTCAGCTCCAGTTCTTATGGCTGTCTCAACAATTTTTTCGCAACTAGAGTCCATAACTCTACTATCGTATGCATTTAGTTTTATTCTAATTTTTACCTCTTTTTTAGCTTCTTTTGGCATATCTTAACCTAACCGAAAAGAAGCCCGCCTAAGCGGGCTCTTTTCCTAGTAACTAAGTTACTTAATAATCTTGGAGACTACTCCTGCTCCAACTGTGTGACCTCCCTCTCTAATAGCAAACTTCAACCCTTCCTCAATAGCAATTGGGGTAATAAGTTTAACATTTAATTTAACATTATCCCCTGGCATTACCATTTCAACACCCTCGGGAAGAATTGCTTCTCCAGTAACATCAGTGGTTCTCACATAAAATTGGGGCTTATAACCATTAAAGAATGGCTTATGTCTTCCACCCTCTTCTTTAGAGAGTACATAAACCTCAGCCTCAAATTCTGTATGAGGAGTAATACTACCTGGCTTAGCAAGTACCTGACCCCTCTCTATACCTTCTCTGTCAACACCTCTAAGCAAGATTCCAACATTATCTCCAGCTTGACATTCCTTCATTTGCTTCTTAAACATTTCTATTCCTGTAGCTACAGTCTTAGTGGTATCTTTTATACCAACAATTTCAACTTCATCGTTTAGGTTAATCTGACCTCTATCCACTTTTCCAGTGGCAACAGTTCCTCTACCAGAAATGGAAAATACATCTTCTATTGGCATTAAGAAGGGCTTATCCAAATCTCTTTTTGGAGTAGGAATATGAGTGTCTATAGCTTCAATTAATTTCTTAATTGCTTCTACTGCATCTGCATCACCTTCCAAGGCTTTAGTAGCAGAACCTCTTATTACAGGTACATTTTCACCGTCAAATTTGTATTTGGTTAAAAGCTCTCTAATTTCCAACTCTACTAAGTCCAAAATTTCTGGGTCATCTACCATATCGCATTTGTTCATGAAAACTATCATTGCAGGAACATTTACTTGGTTAGCAAGTAGAATGTGCTCTCTGGTTTGAGGCATTGGACCATCTGGTGCGGAAACTACAAGAATAGCCCCATCCATTTGAGCAGCACCTGTAATCATGTTTTTAATATAGTCTGCGTGTCCAGGAGCATCTATGTGTGCATAGTGCCTAGAAGCGGTCTCATATTCTATATGGGAAAGATTTACTGTAATTCCTCTTGCTACCTCTTCTGCAGAACTCTCAACATCTTCATATTTAAGAGCCATATTAAGCTCAGAAGGAAATACTTGAGACAACACTGTTGTCAAAGCAGCGGTCAATGTGGTTTTACCATGGTCTACATGGCCAATTGTTCCAACATTAACATGTGGTTTGGTTCTTTCAAATTCTTTTGGCATTTTATAACCTTTCATGAGGTAATTTAAAAAATTTACCCCAAAACTTAATAACTTGTTACTATCTTAGTGTTTTGTATGATAACACAAAAGAGAAAAAATACACTACTATTTTATATTCCCAGCAGATATTTCGGTAGCAATATTTGCAGGAACTTCTTCGTAGTGGCTTGGTTCCATGGTAAAGCTGGCTCTACCTTGGGTCATGCCTCGCAATACTGTAGCATATCCAAACATTTCAGCCAAGGGTACTTCTGCCTTTATTACAGTAGCCTGGCCTCTTTGTTCAGTACCTTCAATTTTTCCTCTTTTACCAGATAAATTACCTATTACATCACCCATATATTCATCGGGAGTTACTACTTCTACTTTCATAATAGGCTCCAGCAAATATGGGCTTGCTTTTCTTTGGGCATCTTTAAAAGCCTCAGAGGAAGCTATCTTAAAAGCCATTTCGGAAGAGTCAACTTCATGGTAGGAACCATCGATTAAGTTAATTTGTATATCTACAACTGGGTACCCTGCCATAACTCCACTTTCCACAGCTTCTTTTAAACCTTTCTCAACAGCGGGGACATACTCTCTTGGAATAGAACCTCCTTTTAAATGATCCTCAAAAACAAATCCTGACCCTGGTTGTAAAGGCTCCATTTCAATAACTACATGTCCATATTGACCTCTTCCACCTGACTGACGAATATATTTTGTCTCCTGTGTCACTTTTTTACGGATACTTTCTCTGTATGCCACATGAGGAGTACCAGTAATAACTTCAACATTAAATTCCCGTTTCATTCGGTCAACAATAATGTCTAAATGTAATTCACCCATTCCATATAAGACTGTTTGAGAGGTTTCTGGATCAGATTTTATTTTTAATGTAGGATCTTCTTCCAAGAATTTCTTTAGGACCTCACCTAATTTATCTCTATCTCCCTTTGTTTTTGGCTCTACTACCAATCCAATTACTGGCTCAGCAAAAGTAATTGCATTCAAAAGGATGGGATTTTCCTCCAAACAAAGGGTATCTCCTGTTACAGCATTAAGTCCAATTGCAGCGCCAATTTCGCCCGCATGAACCTCCGAGATCTCCTCTCGTTTATTAGAGTGCATCAATATAACTCTTCCTAATCGCTCTTTTTGACCTTTAGTAGCATTGTAAATGTAAGAGCCAGTAGTAGCCGTTCCAGAATAAACTCTAAAGTAAGTTAATCTTCCAACATAAGGGTCAGTTTGTAATTTAAAAACTAAGGCAACAAAAGGGCCTTCCGTATCGGGATGTAAAGCGACTTGCTCGTCTGTGCCAACTTTATACCCAGGGACTTCGCCAACATCCGCAGGAGAAGGCAAATAATCTATGACGCCATCAAGCAATCTTTGTACACCTACATTGGAAAGAGATGCACCTGCATACACGGGATATAACTGAGTGGAAACTGTCATTTTTCTTAAAGCCACCTTAAGATCCTCAAGAGCAATTTCCTCACCGCCTAAATATTTTTCAATTAATTTATCATCAGATTCAGCTAATTTTTCTACTAATTGACCTCTAAATTCTTGAGCCTTTTCCAGATACTCTGCGGAAATTTCTATTTCTGTTATGGTATCCCCCATTTTTCCAGAAAATTCGTAGGCTTTCATTTCCAAAAGGTCAATTACAGATTTAAATTCTCCTTCTATTCCGATAGGAATTTGTACAGGATAAGCATTTTTGGAAAGTCTATCCCTAATGGAATCAAGAGACATGTAAAAGTCGCCTCCAATTTTATCTAGTTTATTTACAAAACAAAGCAAAGGTACATGATACTTTTCTGCCTGTCGCCAAACTGTTTCACTTTGAGGTTCTACTCCTTGAGAGCCATCAAAGAGTACTACTCCTCCGTCTAAAACACGCAAAGATCTTTCTACCTCAGCTGTAAAATCCACATGACCAGGGGTATCAATTAAGTTAATTCTATGATCTTTCCAAAAACAGGTAGTAGCAGCAGATTGAATAGTTATTCCTCTTTCTCTTTCTTGCCCCATCCAGTCCATTGTGGCTGCCCCTTCATGGACCTCTCCAATTTTATGGGATTTTCCAGTGTAATAAAGAACTCTCTCACTTGTTGTAGTTTTACCTGCATCAATATGAGCAATAATTCCAATATTTCTAATTTTATCCAAAGGATATTTGATGTTGTCTGTTTGAGCCATGGGAAATATTTTACCTTAATTTGCAAAGTGAGCAAAAGCTCTGTTAGCATCTGCCATCTTATGTACTTCTTCTCTCTTTTTAACTGCTGAACCAGCATTTTCACTGGCAGCCTTTAGTTCTTCGTATAAAAACTCTTCCATTGATTTTCCACTTTTATTTCTGGATGCATCCACAATCCAACGAATTCCCAATGCTTCAGATCTCCATTGTTTTACTGGAAGGGGTACTTGATAAGTAGCACCACCAATTCTTTTGGATCTGACTTCTTTTAAGGGCATAACATTTCTTAAAGCTAAATTAAAAACTTCAAGTGCTTCATTTTCGGTTGGACCTAGCTTTGAAATTGCATTATAAACAGTTCTTTGTGCCAGATCCTTTTTCCCATTTAACATTACCTTATTAATTAATCTGGTCACCAAAGGTGACTTATAAACGGGGTCAATTTTAACTTCTCTTCTTACCGATTGTTTTCCTCTCATGCAGTTACCTCCTTGGGTTTCTTAGTCCCATAAATTGATCTTGACGATTTCCTTTTTGCAACTCCAGCCAAGTCATAAACTCCACGGACAATCGTGTATTTGATACCAGGCAAGTCCTTAACTCTTCCGCCTCTAACCATAACAACAGAGTGTTCTTGTAAACTATGACCTTCTCCGGGGATATAAGCTGTAACCTCACTTCCATTGGAAAGACGAACTCTTGCAACCTTTCTCAGACCTGAGTTAGGCTTTCTAGGAGTCATGGTTTTAACTTGTAAACAAACTCCTCTCTTAAAAGGAGCCTCAATAGGTTTAGTTTTCCTTTCCATAGAGTTATAGACATTCTTTAACGCAGGCGTCTTGGCCTTTGTCTTTTGAGTTTTTCTTTTATTAGTTCTTACTAATTGGTTTATTGTAGGCATACTATTTTTCTTCTACTTCTATAGAAGCTCTTTCTCCTGTAGGGATTAATCTACCAATAATGACATTTTCTTTCAATCCCACAAGCTTATCGACCTTACCAGAAGCTGCTGCATCAGTCAATACTCTGCTGGTGTAAATAAAGGAAGCAGCAGATAACCAGCTATCTGTATTTAAGGAGGCCTTTGTTATACCAAGCAATACTGGCTTTCCTTTGGTTTTTTCGCCACCTTGTTCTTCTAATTCAACATTTAACTCTTCATATTTATCTCTGGTAATAATGTCCCCTAACATTAATTCGCTAGTTCCTACATCTATAATCTTAATGTTGTTAAACATCTTAGTAACTATAGTTTCTATGTGCTTGTCATTTAAGGCTACACCTTGGGAGGCATATACTTGTTGAATTTGATCAATGATATACCTTTGAGTTAATCTTGGTCCTACAATAGACACAAGTTCGGTTAAGTCTAAATGACCAGAAGTTAATTTATCTCCTTTTTTAACAGAATCTCCATCTTTTACTATTATTTCTGCTACCGGATCAATGGAATATTCCACTGTATCTTCCTTTTTACCATTTGAAGGAATTACATAAATCTTTCTATCATCTCCTGCTGTCATTATTTTAACTGTTCCCTCTATGGAAGACATTATTGCCAAAGTCTTAGGGGTCCTTGCTTCTACCAACTCTTCTACTCTAGGTAAACCTTGAGTAATATCTTTTCCTGCTATACCACCCGTATGGAAGGTTCTCATAGTAAGCTGTGTACCAGGCTCACCAATGGATTGAGCAGCCTGAACTCCAACCGTAATACCAGTCTTTACTAGTTCTCGAGTCATAATGTCATGACCATAACACTTTGCACACAAACCTCGTTTGGTTGTACATGCAACAGGAGATCTTATAATTATTTCCTCAACCTTAGCCTCTTCTATTTCCTTTAGATTTGCCTTTGTTAACAAAGTTCCAGCAGGAAGTTCTTTTCCTTTGCCTAAAGTAACCGAACTGGCTAAAAACCTACCCACAAATCTCTCAACAAAGGTCTGTAAAACCGTACCTTCACCAACTTTTACAGATAAACCTTCTGTTGTTCCACAGTCTTCTTCTCTTATAATTAAATCCTGAGAGACATCAACAAGTCTTCTTGTTAAATAACCAGCATCTGCAGTTTTTAAACCTTTATCTACCAAACCTTTTCTTGCACCTCTAGCACCTACAAAGTATTCCACGCCAGATAACCCATTTTTGTAGTTACCCAAAATAGGCATAGGAACAAGTTTTCCTGTAGGATCAGTCATTAAACCTCTCATACCTGCTATTTGCTTAACCTGATCTCTAGAAGCTCTTGTAGAACCAGAATTAACCAAAATCTTAACTGGGTTAGAAGGACCTAGATCTTTCCAAACAGCCTCATCAATTCTAGCGGTAATATCTACCCAGACATCTTCAGTTAATCTTTGAGCTTCTTTCTTGGTAATTAAGCCACGCTTATAGTTTTTATCAATTTTTGCTACAGACTCCTTACCTTCTTTGATAATTCCTTCTCTTTCAACAGGGACTTCTATATCGGTTAAGGAAACGGAATGCCCAGAGATAGTACCGTACTTCAAGCCTAAATCTTTAATATCATCTATTAGGCTTACCACAACTTCAGGTTCTTGTGTCTCAAAAGCTTGGGTTAGCAAGGCATTAATGTCTTTCTTGGTCATATCCTTGTTTATAAATCCAAAGCTTTCTGGCACAATTTCGTTAAACAAAAGCCTACCAGGGGTAGTTTCCACAGTTTCACCTGATACCCTAACTTTTATTGGCTGTCTCAATTTAACCGAGTTCACAGTTGAAAGGTTATACAAAGCCTCTTCCTTGGAAGCAAAAACCTTTTCCACAGGGGCTAAATCCATATCAATAGAAGTCATGTAGTAAGTACCAAAAAGCATTATTTTGTTTGGTATTGATAAAGGAGCCCCATTAGAAGGGTTAAGTAGGTTCTTTGTAGAAAGCATAACTTCTCTTGCCTCTTTTTGAGCTGCCTCAGACAAGGGTACATGTACTGCCATTTGGTCTCCATCAAAGTCTGCGTTAAATCCACCAGTAACACAAAGGTGTAATTTAATAGCATCACCTTCCACCAATTTAGGATAAAAAGCTTGAATACCCAATCTCCACAGAGTTGGAGCACGGTTTAGCAAAACAGGGTGACCTTCTACCACTTGTTCCAGGATTTCCCAAATTTCTGATCCTTCTTCCCCCACTAATCTTCTAGCACTCTTAATATTTGGAGCTAAACCTCTGTCCATAACGCCTTTTATAACAAAGGGTTTAAACAGCTCTAATGCCATGTGTTTTGGAATTCCACACTCATCCAGTTTTAATTTAGGACCATTAACAATGACGCCCCTTCCGGAAAAGTCCACGCGCTTACCTAAAAGGTTTAATCTAAATGTTCCTTGTTTACCCTTAACCATATCAGCCAAAGAGCGCAGTTCTTTTACACCTCTTCTGCTTCTTGTTTGATTTCTTTGTTTGGAGTCATCAAGCAGAGCATCCACAGATTCCTGTAACATTCTTTGCTCATTTCTTAAAATGACTTCAGGAGCACCAATTTCTAAAAGTTTCTTTAAACGATTATTTCGGTTAATAATGGCTCTATATAAGTCATTTAAATCAGAAGAAGCAAAGCGACCTCCATCTAATTGGACCAAAGGTCTTAAATCAGAAGGAACCACTGGCAAGGCTTCTAAAATCATATTTGTAGGGGCAACATTTGCTTTTCTAAATTGCTCTACAACATTTAATCGTCGCATTATCTTTACTGCTTTTTGACCCTTGGAGCTCTCTAGCTCTTCTCTTAGATCCTTTGAAAGCTCATCCAAATTCATTTCATCCAAAATTCTTTTTATAGCAGAGGCACCTATTTGCATGTCTGCAAATACATCCAAGTATTTTTGCATTTGAATATATTCGTTATCTGAAATTAC